>JAPUIN010000146.1 GCA_027297005.1 Acidobacteriota bacterium | reverse complement strand
CGCGTACTTATCCGGGTGAGCGAAGTCGCGGACCGACAGGTCGATTTCGAAGCGTTCGTACCCGAATGTGCGCAGGAACTCCAGGCACATATCGAGAACACCCTCGATCTCCTGCTGAACCTGATCCTGGGTGCAATAGATGTGAGCATCGTCCTGGGTGAAGCCGCGCACCCGCATCATCCCGTGCAGCACGCCGGATCGCTCGTTGCGGTAGACGGTTCCGAGCTCAGCGTACCGGATCGGCAGATCGCGGTACGAGCGCAGGCGGGACTTGAAAATCAGGGAGTGGCCGGGGCAATTCATCGGTTTGATGACGTAGCCCGACTTCTCGATGTCGAACGTGTACATGTTCTCCTTGTAGAAATCGAGGTGCCCGGACAATCGCCAGAGTTCGTCCCGCGCGATGAGCGGTGTCGTCACCAGTTGGTAGCCGCCCCGCACATGCCGCTCCTTCCAGAACTCCTCCAGGATCTGGCGCACGACCGTCCCTTTCGGGTGCCAGAAGATCAGCCCCGGTCCCGCTGATTCCTCGATGCTGAACAGGTCGAGGGCCGGGCCGAGCTTGCGGTGGTCCCGCTTCTTGGCCTCCTCGAGCATCTTCAGATGGTCGTCGAGTTGCTTCCTGTCGGGGAAAGCCGTCCCGTAAATCCTCTGCAGCTGCTGGTTCTCCTCCGACCCCTTCCAGTACGCGCCGGCCAGGGAGAGCACCTTGAACGCCTTCATACGGCCGGTCGAGGGAAGGTGAGGCCCGGTGCAGAAATCCATAAAATCGTCCTGGCGGTAGCAGGAGACGACGTCGCCTCCCTTGTCTGTGACAAGCTCCGTCTTCAGGTTGTCTCCGATCGACTCGAAGTAGGAGAGCGCCTCCCGCTTCGGCATCTCCACGCGGCGGATCGGGTAGTCCTTCACCACGATCTCCCTCATTCTCGCCTCGATCTTTTCGAGATCCTCGAGGGTAAACGGCTCGGAACGCTCGAAATCGTAGAAGAACCCTCCCTCGGTCGCCGGGCCGATGCCGATCTTGACCTCCGGGTAGAGCGATTTCACGGCGTGGGCCATCAGGTGGGAGGTGGTGTGACGGTAGATCTCGAGTGCTTCGGCGGAGTCCGGTGTGATGAACGTGACGCTCGAGTCGTGCTGGAGCGGTAAATAGATGTCTTGCTGCTCCCCGTTGATGATGGCGGCGATGGCGCTTTTCGCCAGCCTCGGATTGACCGCGCGGGCGATTTCCTCCAGCGTCGTCCCGCGGACGAATGATCGAACACTGCCGTCCGGCAGGGTGACGTTCACGTTCTGCACACTCGATCCCTTCATTGTCCAGGGCGCCGTAACGATCCATCTGACTGAACCGGGAGCGGCCGGGGATGGGACGACGCGAAGGTGGTAGGCGCGAGCGGATTTGAACCGCTGACTTCTACCGTGTCAAGGTAGCGCTCTCCCCCTGAGCTACGCGCCTTCACATGAGAACCCGCTTCGAAGGGCGCAAATACCCCCATATTCGCATCGCGAAGCGCGTAGTATATTGGCCCGGTCGTGCTATTGTCAACAGAACAGAGGCACTTCCGGTTGCGGGTGGGGCCACTCAGGCCGTATCATTCCGGTCATCAGCGGGGGAGGAAGGCCTTAGTGTTGATCGTCATGGAAAGTGGGGCCACGAGAAATCAGATCACGGCCGTCGAGGAGCGAATTCGCGCGCTGGGGTTCCGGTCCCATTCGATCCCGGGGGCCGAGAGAACCGCGATCGGGATCACCGGGAATCATGCCCCGATCGCCACATCCGAGTTCGACATGCTAGCGGGGGTCCAGGAGGTCATCCGCGTCACTCGCCCCTACAAACTGGTCAGCCGTGAGATGAAGCCTTCCGACTCGGTCATCGTAGTCGGGGGTCGCCCGATTGGAGGGCCGAGGCTGACAGTCATCGCCGGTCCCTGCGCCGTCGAGTCGGAGGAGCAGACCCTCACGATCGCGCACCGGGTGGCGGAGGCGGGGGCCGATTTCCTGCGCGCCGGGGCGTTCAAGCCCCGCACCTCACCCTATTCCTTTCAGGGGATGGGGGAACCGGGGTTGAAGATCCTCGCCCGGGCCCGTGAAGAGACCGGCCTGCCGATCGTGACGGAGGCGGTCGATGAGGCCTCCCTGGCGATGGTCGAGGACTACGCCGACGCCGTGCAGATCGGGGCCCGCAACATGCAGAACTTCTCCCTCCTCAAGCGGGCCGGCAGGTCACGATTGCCGATCTTCCTCAAACGCGGCATGTCGGCGACCCTCGACGAGTTTCTGATGGCGGCGGAGTACATCGTCTCCGAGGGGAACCAGGCGGTCTTCCTGTGCGAGCGGGGGGTGAGGACATTCGGCGATCACAGCCGCAACACGCTCGATCTCGCGATTGTCCCGTCGGTGAAGAGCCTGAGCCATCTGCCGATCCTGGTCGATCCGAGCCACGGGACCGGCCAGCGCGACAAAGTCGTGCCGATGGCGCGGGCGGCGATCGCGGCGGGAGCCGACGGCATCATGGTCGAGGTGCACAATGATCCCGACCGGGCCCTCTCAGACGGCCCGCAGGCGCTGCTTCCGGAACAGTTTTCCCTTCTGATGGAAGCGCTGCGCTCCCTCGCCCCGTTACTCGGTCGCACGCACGGGGGGGAACCCACTCCACCGTTACGGAAATGAACGCCCCATTACCATCCTGTGGTTGACGAGGGGCGTATCCGCACACTCGACCCCCACAGTCTGTCCCGGGAACCGACATAAGCGGCCGGGATTCCTCGCGTTAAGAGGTGGGGGGGAGACCCCCTCCAGCGTCCTCCCCGGCTGGTATGCGGCTTGCTCAGATCGGTACGGTTCGCAGGGAGCCCCCTGGGGGAGAGGCCCGCGGAGCCTGAGAAAATCCGGAGAGGAGCGCGACGGAGGGCGCGATGATCAACCAGGACGAAGTATTCGTCATCACGGAAGAGGACATCCTCAAGCCGAAGAATGATCCGAAGTCCAAGTCAAACGGCAAGAAGCGCTCCTCGCCGCTCTCGTTTTCCAGAAACAAAACCTCGGTCGAAGTGGTCGGAGACGAGGAGACGATCTCCGACACCCCGGTTCCGAGACGGGCGGTGAACGGAAGCGGCCCGCATCCGGCCGCCGCCGGCTCGCTGTCACTGTTCGTTTGGGGGCTGGGTCAGTTCTACAACCGTGATTTCAAGCTGGGGACCCTGTTTCTCCTGTGCGAGCTTCAAGTCCTGGCTTTCCACTACCTGCTCTACATGACCTGGGGTCGCCTTCTAGACTTCGCGAGCCTCTTCTTCCTGGATGAGTGGGAGCTGCTGCTCTACGCGTCATCGATCGATTTCTGCATCATCTTCTTCCTGCTGTACAACGTCGCGCACGCCTACCGTCGGGCCGAGGCGCAGGGGAGGGACTTCAACGGCCTGCATATGCCGATCGCCTCAGGCACTGCATCGATACTCGTGCCGGGGTGGGGACAGCTGCTGAACGGGCAGCTCGGGAAAGCCTCACTCTTCCTCTTTGCCTTCCTGCTCCAGGCGTATTGCCTGATCCTGTACTTCCATTCACCTCTCTACCGTGTGGTGGCCGCGATGGATCCGCAGCAATTGCTGCTGGCCCGCACCACCTGGATCGGGATGGGGGTGCTGTTCGTAACGGCGCTCTCCTGGATCATCAGTGTCTATGACGCCGTCCTGGTCGCGAGATACACGGGGCGCCTGGAAAGCTAAAAGGCGCGCCCCCCTCGCGGGGAGCGCGCCTCGATACCTTAAACCTGAAATCTATCGATTCTAACTTCCGTAGGCCCCCTGCTCGGACCCCGGGAAACGGATCGAGGTGTCACATGCTCCGAAAGGGTCGCGAATGGCGCCCGAGGCCCCCTTGGTGCGGTGTGATTGAGCCCTCAGCCCGAACGGCTGGCTGATCGTCGGCGTGGAGAGTCCCGGTGGGGTGAAACCCGAACTGCCGAAGGAACTGGACGTCGTGGAGGCGCCGGCAGCACCCGCTGCCCTCAAGTCGACGGAAATATCGCGGCCGAAGCAGACCTTACACGGGTGGTAGCCCGAGGCGAGGGCTGCGGAGAGGGACTTCTCGTGACCCTTCCCCCGAATGTCCCCGCTCCCCGCCTTGTGGAAGACGACGCCCGGGCGCGACACCACCACGGCATCGTCGCCATCCGCGACGGCCGGCGTTGGCAGGAAGGCCGTAATCGCGAAGGCGAGAACTACCAAGAGCACAATTCCCAAACCCGTTGACCTTCTCATACGAAAGACCCTCCACTCAGAAAGGCGACACAGCCCATATAACACCGGGCCGTCCAGCCGTCAAGAGGGGAGAGGTTGGAAGCCTCCTCGGCCATGGCGCGACCCCCTAGTGCGGTGCGGCTCATGGTCGTTCAGGAGGATCGACAGGGAACCATCCGATGCACTAGCGCGGATCGAAATTGCCGCACCGCAGGGGAGCCCGCGCCGACCCCGCGCCTCTGCTCGCTATCCAGGTGAAATTCCCCCTTGTGGAACGGCACCTCTCAGCTGAGGCCGTGGACGAACCCTTCTTCGTCGAGGTCCATTCTCAGGGCCGCCGGCGCCTTCGGCAGGCCGGGCATGGTCATGATGCTTCCCACCAGGGGGTAGATGAATCCGGCCCCGGAGGCAATCCGGATGTCCTTGATCGGCAGGACGAACCCTTCGGGACGGCCCTTCAGCTTCGGATCGTGCGATAGCGACAGGGGCGTCTTGGCCATGCAGATCGGCAGTGCTGCATACCCCTCTCTCCGACAGAACTCGAGGCACTCTCTTGCAGTTTCCGTAAAGCTCACGCCAGATGCTCCATACATGCGGCGCGCGATCGTCTCGATCTTCTCTTCCGGGCTCGACTCCAAAGGATAGAGAAGCTGAAAAGCGGAAGGCAATTCGGCGGCGCGCGCCACAACCTCGGCCAGTTCGAGCCCGCCTTGACCGCCGCGCGCCCAGACCTCGATCGGCACCGCCGCCGTGGCTCCCGCTCGCCCGGCCTCCTCGACCACCGCGTCGACCTCTTCTTGGGTGTCGCTCTCGAAGCGGTTTATGGCGACGATGGCAGGAACACCGAACGCCCTCACATTCTCGATGTGTTTCGCGAGATTCGAGCATCCGCGACGGGTTGCCTTGGGGTCGGGGCGCCTCCATGAGGCAGGATCCTTGGTATCCACGGCCGCGCCGCCGTGCAGCTTCAACGCCCGGATCGAGCAGACGATGACGCTGGCGGCCGGTTCGATGCCGGAGACGCGGCACTTGATGTTGAACATCTTCTCGGCCCCGCACTCGGAGCCGAAGCCGCTCTCGGTGACCACGTAGTCCGACAGCTTCAGCGCGATCCGATCGGCCAGAATGCTGCTGTTGCCATGGGCCACGTTCGCGAACGGGCCGCTGTGAATGAGGGCGGCGCCCCCCTCGAGATCCTGAACGAGGTTGGGCTTGATCGCGTCACGCAGGATGACCGCCATCGGGCCGACGGCGCCCAGGGCCGAGGCGGTGACCGGCCGGGCGGAGGAGTCGAGCGCGATCAAGATTCGGCCGAGGCGTTCCTTGAGGTCGCGAATGCCGGTGCACAGGGCCAGGATCGCCATCACCTCCGAAGCGGCGGTGATGTCGTACCCGGAGTCGCGCTCGACCCCCCCGGGACCTCCCCCCAGGGCGACGCGAACGCGGCGCAGCGCCCTGTCGTTGAGATCGAGCGTGCGGCGCCACAGCACCCGGGCCGGGTCGAGCTTCAGGGCGTTGCCGTGGTGCAGGTGGTTGTCGATGAGGGCCGCGAGAAGGTTGTGGGCTGTGGCCACCGCGTGAAAATCCCCGGTGAAGTGGAGGTTGATCTCCTCCATCGGGACGACCTGCGAGTACCCGCCGCCGGTCGCCCCCCCCTTGATGCCAAAGACGGGCCCCATCGATGGCTGACGGATCGTGCAGACGGCGCGGTGACCGAGATGGCGGAGCGCCTGCGCCAGTCCGATCGTGACGACCGTTTTCCCCTCGCCGAGCGGGGTGGGGTTGATCCCGGTGACACAGATATACCGGCCGTCCGGTCGATTCTTCAGGCGGGCGAGGGCATGCAGACCGATCTTCGCCTTGTGGCGGCCGTACGGCTCCAGTTCATCAGGGAGGAGGCCGAATGCGGCAGCGATCTCCTCGATCGGCTTCAGACGGACTCCTCGGGCGATTTCTAGGTCCATCGGGATCACGGCTGCCTCCGCCTCTCACACTGATGCATCGTCGTTCACCCGGATGAATCCTCCGCGAGCATGCGGCGGAGTGTCTCGAGCCCGGGGGCTGAGGGGTCGAGTGCCTCCGCCGCCACGAGTTCGGTCCGGGCCGCGTCGGGATCGCCGTTCGCAATGTGAGCGCGGGCGAGCAGCAGATGCCCGCGTGGCGATTCGACGTACTCGAGAGCGCGCCGCGCCGCCTCAGCGGCCTTCTCGGGCTCACGCTGTTCGAGGGCGACGCCGGCCGCCGTCAGATGAAAATCGGCCTCGTAGGGATGGGGCTCGGCGGAGATCCCGGCGATCATTTTCGCCGCCTCGCTCCAGCGCTCGGCCTGCGCCAGCAACCGGACCGCGTGATAGATCGCCTTCGGGTAGCCGGGGCGCTCGCGGACCGCTCGCCTGAGCCCCTTCAGCCGTTCTCTGGGATCCGATTCGCTCATCGATCGACAGTAGGTCTCGAATGCCAGCAGCGGGACATCCCCCGCGTGCTTTTGAAGAAACGCCGATCGTGTCACGGGAAGATCGATGTCGTCCCCCGCTGCGAGGCCAAGCGCGATACGGTTGAGCATCTTCAAGAGGTCGGTGAGTCGTCCATCGCGCGAAACGCGGGGGTGGGCCTTTTCGGTCGCGAGATCAATCGACCGCGCCGAGATCGACAGAGCCCCCTCTGTGACCAGAAAGTGACCGAGCACCATCCGGTCGGGTGGGTTGGCGGATGGTCGCGAGCGCATCTTGCGCCCCAGTGCGAGGGCGCTTGCCAGCATCAAAGGTGCGCCATCGGGGAGGCCGCTCCCTTCGAACAGGACCGCCCGTTCCTCGTCCTCGATGACCCGGGCCCCCAGGCCGGTAAGATACTCGCCGACGCTGAACGCCAGGCAGGGAGATAGCCACTCCAGGGAAGGTTCCTCGGCAATGTTCTCGAACGGCAGGATCAGGTAGGTCGATGACGGTTCCCGGCGTGCCGCCGCGGCGGGCGACGCCAACGTCGCAAGCAGTGTCAGCGCGATGAGAGGCAGGATTACACTCCTCATGGACCGGCCCTCCGTGAACGATCGCCGACGCGGGTTGGTTCCTCAATCGACTCGGAACGTCCGAAGAACATCTTTCCTGCAGTAGTCTGCAGCACCGACGTGACGACGATCTCGACTGTGCGTCCGATATGGCGCTTGGCGTTGTCGACGACGACCATCGTACCGTCGTCGAGGTAACCGACGCCCTGGTTCGGCTCCTTCCCTTCCTTGAGGATGAAAATCTTCATCGATTCACCCGGAAGGACGACAGGCTTGAGGGAGTTCGCCAGGACGTTGATGTTGAGCACCTGTACGCCACGTAGCTCTGCCACCTTATTTAGGTTGAAATCGTTGGTGATGATCTTGCCGGAGAGTTGCTTGGCCAGCTCGATCAGCTTCATGTCGACGTCGTGAACATCGGGAAAGTCCACCTCGGAGATCACGACCTGGATGTCACGGCGTTTCTTGATCCGCTGCAGAATCTCAAGACCCTTGCGACCACGGTTGCGCTTCAGCGCATCTTGCGAGTCGGCGACGTACTGGAGTTCCCGGAGCACGAACTGCGGGGCGACCAGCGTGCCGTCGAGGAACCCTGTCTCGCAGACGTCAGCGATGCGGCCGTCGATGATTGCGCTCGTGTCGAGTATCTTGTGGTTCAGCTGCGGCCCTGTATCCGACCAGGCGGAGCGCAGGCCGGAGAGGGAAATGCGTTCTCCGTGAATGGCCCCGATGGCGACGCCGGTGTAACCGAGGAGCAGGAAGATGAACCCGCGAATGGAGAACGGATCAACGGCGGCGATCGCCTCGAGCGGAAGCAGTGCTCCGATCACTGCCGCTGCGGCTCCCCCCACCATGAGACCGGCCAAGCCCCCCAGCAGGACGCCCAGGTTGCACCGGCGGAAGAGATATTCGATCCCGATGATCGCCGCAGCGACGCCCAGCCCGATCAACGGGCCGACGAGGTCGAGCGGCTGCAGGCCGGGGGGCCTGAGTCGGGCCCCCAGAGCCATCGATACGACGACAAGGACGACGCGCAGAATGAAAATACCCAAGAACACACCTCTCGCGCCCGTGACGGACCGGGACGAAAACGCTCCGAATAGTCATAATGGCGTGGGCTCGATGCACACGCCACTACATGATAACGCCAGCGGAGGGTGCTAGGCGAGACTTTTGGCGAAACGGGAGCACAGGTCAAAACTGTCTGCCCGGCGGTAGAGGCGGGGAACCCGCGAGCCGATCCCGCACAGGATCTCCCACGGGATGGTCTCTGCCCAGGTGGCGAGGAGGTCTGCGCCGAGGCGCTCTTCCCCGGCGCTGCCGAGGAGGATCGCCTCGTCTCCCAGGGCGATGTTGTCCAGGTGAGAGACATCCACGGTGGTCAAGTCCATACTGATCCGCCCGACGATGGGGGCCCGGCGACCTCCGAGCAGAACGTGGCCACGGTTGCTGAGCAGGCGGGGCAGCCCGTCGTCGTACCCGATGGCGAGGGTGGCAATTCGACAGGTGCGCTCAGCGGTGAAGGTGCGCCCATATCCGATCGACGTTCCCGGCGGCACCTCCTTTATATATATGATGCGGGATCGCAGCGACAGCACGGGGCGAATCGGGACGGGGCTCATTCGGTTAGAGGGGGGATAGCCGTACAGGATGAGGCCGGGCCGCACGAGGGTCAACCAGGCCGGTTGATGATCGATCACGGCGGCGCTGTTCGCCAGGTGAATCACCGAGGGGTTCAACCCGGCCTGCCGGATCGTTGCGACCGCCTCACGAAAGATGGCGATTTGCCGTGTCGTGTACGGTTCACGGGGATCATCGGCGACTGCGAGGTGTGAGAAGACTCCCTCGATCTCGATGCGATCGGTCCATGGGCGCAGCGCGGTCAGGAACGCGGGCAGGTCGGGGGCCGGTACGCCGAGTCGGCCTATCCCGGAATCGATCTTGATGTGCGCGGTGGCCCTGACGCCGCGATTCGAGGATGCGCGCGCCAGCGCCTCCGCCTGGTCGGGTCGGTAGATCGCCGGCGTCAGATTATGCGTCAGCAGCAGGTCGGCCTGCGGGGGCGCAAAGCCGCCGAGGACGAAGATTGGCCGTCGCACCCCGGCTTTGCGAAGTTCGACCCCCTCTTCGGGGAGGGCGACGCCGAGCCATTCGACCCCCTCCTCCTCGAAGGTCCGGGCGATCCGCGTGGCGCCATGGCCGTAGGCCTCCGCCTTCACAACCGCCAGGACCGGGCGGGGATCGGTCCGCCGGCGGACGACGGCGAGGTTCTGAACCAGAGCGTCGAGATCGATCTCCGCCCAGGTTGGCCTGTGCAGATCGCGGAGCGATTCGCTCACTCCTGACGCCATTCCAGCTCTTCGAACTTGGTGTACTCGCGGAGGAAGGCGAGATCGATCGTTCCGATCGGTCCGTTGCGCTGTTTGGCAATGATCACCTGAGCGCGGCCGCGGTTCTCATCGGTCTGCTTGTAGACCTCCTCGCGGTAAATGAACATCACGACGTCGGCGTCCTGCTCGATGGCGCCCGACTCGCGCAGATCGGAGAGCTGAGGACGTCGGTCGCCGCCGCGCTGCTCGGGTGCGCGCGAGAGCTGGGAGATGGCGATCACCGGCAGGTTGAG
>JAPUIN010000145.1 GCA_027297005.1 Acidobacteriota bacterium | reverse complement strand
CGGTCGCGAGCCGAGCGGGTAGAGAACGCGCGTCATCAGCAGCCAGACAATCGGCAAGAAGACGATCACCACCGGCAGCCCGACCCCCATCCAGCGCACGAACGAGATCTCCTGCCCCAGCTCGTCGCGGATGAACGAGGCGAGGAACAGATTGGGAGGGGTGCCGATCAGCGTGCCGATGCCGCCGATCGAAGCGGCGTAGGCGATCCCGAGCAGCAGGCAGAGAGGAAAGTTCCGGAGATGAAGATCGGCACGGCCGGAGAACGGCGTGTCGACCGCCTTCCTCTCGCCGGCCCTTGCGATCCCTGCGGCGCCGGCTTCGGATCGAGCGACGAGGTCGATCACGCTCAGGGCAATCGGCAGCATCATGATCGTAACCGCCGTGTTCGACATCCACATGCTGAGGCCGGCGGTCACGAACATGAATCCGGCGACGATGCTCCGCGGGCGCTCGCCGACGAGCTGCAGCACTCCATAGGCGATCCGCCAGTGCAGACCCCACCGCTGCATCGCCAGCGCGATGATGAAGCCGCCCATGAACAGGAAGATCAGCTCGTGCCCGTACGGCGCGGCGGCCCGGCGCATCGTCGAAGCGTCCAGAAGGGGGAGCATCACGAGCGGCAGCAGGGCAGTCGCGTAGACCGGGATCGCTTCGGTCATCCACCAGACTGCCATCCAGACCGCCAGAGCCACCGTCGCCTTGCCGGCGTGAGCGAACGGGACCATCTCCCCCTGCACGTCGACGTAGCCGTCGGGCATGAGCAGGTACGCCAGAACAGCGAGGAGAGGGGCGGCGCCGAGGCCGATCCACTGGACGGTGGAACGACTCATGCGGACCGGCTTGTTCATGCGGATCTGGGTCCCGGCGGGGTCATGGCGAGGGAGATGTTAACCCGGAAGCTCCGGGTCAAGCCGATCGTGAGGGGATGAGGCTCTCCGGACGGTCGTATGAGGGAAGCATGGCGCGCCCGGCGCGAGTTTCAATCCGCCCGGGAATCGACCTCGAAAGAATAGAAGCCATCCGGCGCGACCCGCGGGAGGGTTTCGCGACGCCCGGATCGATCAGCGGCCGACAGGAAGTATTCCACCGTGGCACCGACATCCTGAGCGGGGATGGCGGCCATGAAGAGGTCCGGTTCCGAGCCGACCCTTAGAACTGCCTCACTCCATTCCGTCTCGCCATGCAAGCGCCAGGACAGCTTGAGTTCTTCCTGGATGAGACCCGCCCGGCTGTAATCTCTGATCCGGACTTCGACCGGATAAGAGAGGGTGGATGGAACCCGATCCTCGATGCGTTTGTGAGTCATATACAGCATCTCCGGATCCCAGATCGCGCGCACCCGACAGTGAAGGGCGTCGAACGAATTCCAGCCCCAGGGACCGTCATTCTCGAAGCCGAGGACCTCGTAACCGGGCATCGCCTCACGAAAGGTCTCCAGCGCCTCCTCGTCCCCCGGTATCCCGAACAGGGGAACCAGCACCTTGCGGTTGAGGATGAGCGAGTTGGTGTAGTTGGCCACATGGTGGCCCATCGAATAGGGCGGCGTGTCGATTCGATGGATACGATACGGCCGGCCGTACGGGTTGGTGAACCTCGAGAGGATCTCCACGATCTCCTCGATCAATTCGTGATCCGGATGACCCTCAGGGACCCTCTTGACCAGAAGCCTCTCCTCATCGAGCGGTTTCAACAGGCAGTCGATGTGCTGGATCCCGAACCATTCGAAGTTTGGAAGGATGATGTAGTTGTTGATCCCCAGCTGCGTTTCAACGGTGCTGAAGAACTCCTTCTCGCCGAGCCCGAGATACTTATTGTTTTCATTCAGCATCACGCAGGTGGAGAACGCGGTTCCGAGCCCGTCCACCAGCGCGTTCCCGCCGGTCAGCGCGTAGGGAAGTTCGAGCCGGGGGACGTCGAGTCTCCGTGCCAGCTGCTCCGCAGTCGGGTCGCTTTCGCCACCCCCGTCGCCGAACAGGTCCCAGAACAGGGAAAACGGGCTCAGGCTGTATAGCAGTGATGTGCAATCCGGCATCGAAACCGGATAGTCGACGAACTTGGGGTCCACCAGGTGGAAATCTCCGTTTCGGTCGAAGAGGGCGGAGGGACCCCAATCGCGCGTCCAGCGATGTCCCCCGACCGTCTCGTCGATGATGAGCTCGACCGATCCGGGATCGATCCCCAGATCATTCAATGTCGATTCCGCCTCCGTCCTCTCCTCCTGGTCCGCGACGATTATGAACAGGCGATCATCCCTGGCGATCTCCACCAGCAACGAGTCGGGCACGATCGGTGGCCAGACGATGAGAGCGCCCAGCGCCGGCTCCCACTCCGCGGCGAGCCGCGGAGGCCGTTCGGCACTCAGGGAATGGGCGTTCGTGCCGAACCAGACGAGAATGACACTGATGAGGAGAGCCGGCAGCCAGCGGGGCCTTCTGGGGGTGGTTTGGTTCAGCACTCCGTCCTCCTCACGTGGTCGCGTGGTGAAGACGTTGCCTGCTCGACCGCGCATACGAGATAGCCTGATGAACTGCGACGAGCAGCGGCGCGCCGTACAGGTAGTAATCCAGCCAGAAGGCTTCGTAAAAGGGGAGGAAGATCAGGACGGCGATCCCAAGGAGAATCGCAATCGAAAGGCCGGTCAGCAGAAATCGGGTCGGTAACGTCCGACCGAACAGACGGCCGAGGATGGCGACCCACAGGCTGAGGAGCCCGATTCCTCCCACGACGAAGGCCACCGCGATGCCGCTCGTGTAGAGGTTGCCGACTCCCCTGGTGGCCAGTTCGAGGACCTTGCGGGTCCAGAAGATCCCTACGGGGAAATAATAGACATAGAAAAATGAGAGAGGCAGCACACCGAGGAGCAATTCGAAGACCAGCAGGATTCGTGTTCGCAGGCGCATTGTCATACTCGACTACGGGATTTCGATACGGTGATGCACCGGACAGGCCTGGGCGTTACACCTGAATCAGCATACCACCTTGGCGCCGGGGATCAGATCCCGCAGACCGAGAACTCGCACGTGGCGGGCGGACAGGATGTGGCGGTGAACGCCCCGCTCAGCGAGCAGGGGAAAGTGGTGCTGCAATCCTGGGAATTGTCTCGCGGCTCGACGTCGGTCGTGTAGCTGCCGGTGATCATCTGGCCGGGCGTATCGATCGTGCCGGTCGCCGCCGTCGTCAGCATCAGGAAGCAGGTTGCCGACGCCTGATAGATCTCCTCCCAGACGAAGGTCACGATGCCGGACGGATCGGAGGTCCCCTTGCCGGGCGCGACGACCGTGCCGCATTCGTTGATGACCCCGAACGCCGTATCGGTGCTGACCTGGGTCACCTGGAACACCCCTGCGGGTGTGACCGGGAAGAACTCGATGCCGCACGAGTCGGTGCCGGGACTGAGGGTGAACTCCCAGGCCCCGTCCACGTCCGGAGTGACATCGATGCGCCCTCCGATGACGGGGGAGGTCGGAATGACCCCGCCGCCCGGGTCGTCATGGTTGCAGGCGGTCCCTATTAATATGATAAGCAGGCAGAGACCAGCGATCGCCGATCCCGCGCGATTGGAGTGCGCGAACACTTTCCCCTCCCCGGGCCACACACAGCACCTGAATGGCAGTATCCCTTCCATGTACCGCCATCAGGGGGGGTGCGCAAGCGGGAAGGGGGAGATTCGGAGAGTATTCGTCGGAATATTGACGAAATGGCGGTCGGCAGCTCAGCGGATCAGGATCAGCTCGGTCTGGGGGGTGCCGATGTAGCGGGCGCCCTCCTTCTCGACCACCAGGTTCTCCTCGAGGCCGGTGTGAAAGTCATAGCCGATTTCGTCCGGCCTGATGTAGATGAGCGGCTCGACGGCGAACACCTGGCCCGGTTCGATCTTGAAGAAGACCGGGTCGCCGTAGCGCTCAGGCCAGTCGGGGCCGAGCATCGGGCCGACGTCATGTACTTTAAGCCCGATGGCGTGACCGGTGCCGTGTGGATACTCGGGAAAGCCGGCGTCGACGAGCGAGCCGCGGCCTGCCGTATCGACGTCGTTGCCGGTGTTGCCGGGCTTCAGTGCCGCCACGGCGGCGCGGTTCGCGGCGAGGGTGGCATCCCATAGCCGCTGCAGCCAGGCCGGCGCCTCGGTCTCCCCCTCTTTCAGAACGTAGGCGGTGCGCTGGATGTCGGCGCAGTACCCGCCGTACGATGCGCCCCAGTCGATCCGGATGACGTCCCCCCGCTCGATGACGCGGTCGGTCGGCTCGGAGTGGCCGCGCTGCGGACCGACGACGACCGATGTGAAGGCCACGCCGAACCCCAGCTCCTTCGCGCGCGCCATCATCCAGTCATTCAGGTCGTTCTCGGTCGTCACTCCCGGCTTGACGCGCTTCGAGGTCAGCGCCTCGCGAATCACGCGCTGCGTCCCCTCAGCCGCCCTCTCGAGGGCGGCGATCTCCTCCGGCATCTTGCGCCCGAGCAGCGAGACGACCAGTCGTTCCGAGGAGATGAACTTCTTTGTGTGGAGGCCGAGCGCCTCGTCGAGGTAGGCGCGCAGGCCGACGGTCAGCCCATCGGCGATGGTGACGTCGCGCGAGTAGTTGATCGCGATCCTCTTCGGGGCGAGAGCGTCGATCACTTTTCTCAGATGCGGTTTCACCCCTTCCGCTTTGTAGGCGATCACCTCGTCGTACAGGCCCGATTTGTGAATCGGGTCGACGTCGTACGAGGCGGCGATGGCGATGCTCCGAAACTCTTTCCCGTCGCGTGCGAAGATGAACGCGCCGCGCGCGACGATGTGGTCGATGCCGATGATCGGGAGGATCGGGTCGGGCGTGTTCTCACGCGTGAAGGTGAGCCAGGCGTCGATATTCTGCTCCTTCATGATCTCTGGCAGCAGAAGTTTGATGCGGTCCCGGCGGATCTTCTCGTGATCGACCTCCCCCTCCGGCGATCCGGCGGAGACCGGACCCGCCAGCGTAAGGCAGGTCGCGGCGATGGCGGCGAGAGTGACGGTGCCCGCCACAGCCAGGGCGAAGCGCAATACTGACCGGGCGGTGAGATCGTTCATCATCGAATCTCCCGGTGGATCATCGCGGACGCGCCTCGTAGTGGCCGCTCTGGATCCATGCGCGCAATGTCGCGCGGCAGAGGGCACGCTCGAAGTAACCACTGTCCATTGACAGGTCGTCGTACCCCTTGCGGACGAGCGGTTTAAACAACGGCGCGAGCTGCTGGGCGTAGTGGCGCATGCAGGCTTCCGGATGGAGCCCCGGCCACGAGTAGCACGAGACGACGGTGCGCCGTTCCTTCGATGGGACCTCCGGCGGCACCGTCTGATCCCAGTCCGGATCGTCCGGGGGGAAGATGTACTTGTCGAGGTTTCCCTGCGGGATCCCCTCAATCCCGCGCACGACCGGCGGCGTCATGTCGAGGGTGTACGGGTCGACGGCGAGATCGGTGACGACGGTGTGCTCCGGCAGCCAGCCGAGCCAGGTGTTCGGCACCACCGGCTTCGACGTGTCGCGGCGCTGCGTCGCATCCACGAGCACGTCGCAGCGGCCGAACAGCCGCTTCATCTCCTTCGTGTTCGAGGTGAGGTTGCGCCCCACCGTGAGGGCGATGACACCCATCCGCCCCGACTCGATGTGCCGGGCGTTGCGCCCGACGCTGCCGAGCTTGGTCGCCGCGTCGGCGGCGTGGCGTCCCACCATCCCCGATCCGAGGATCAGCACCCGGATCGGATCGCCGGTGGGGTGCGTCAGCTCCGGCCAGCGCGACTCCAGGATGTCGAAGGCGGTCTCCAGCCCGTTCCACGCGACGGCCCGCATGTTCTCCATCAGACGCAGGTTGGAGTCGTTGGTGATGCAGTCCAGCGAGATCGCCTCGACCCCGCGCTCCTGCAGCTCGGCGACCCGCCTCGGACGCGTCGGGAAATGCAGCATCGACACCAGGCAGGCTCCGCGGCGCACCTTCTTGAAATCTTCGATCCGGGGAGCGCGCAGCACCATGACGAGATCCTGCTCGAACGCCTTATCGCGCGAGCACATGCGCACCATCTCGTTGCCGCGCCGGAAGTCGTCGATCGACAGCCCCGACCGCGACCCATACCCCTCCTCGATGAACACCTCGACCCCGAGCTGCGTGAGGCTCTGGATGAACTCCGGCAGGAAGACGCGCACCTCCCCCTGCTCCTTCAGCATGCGCGGAAAGCCGATCGACTCCGGCCGGCTCATGCTCTCTTTCCTGTGCTCATGCGCTCTCCGGTGCTCAGAGCGTCTGCGTTCCGCTCATCCGATCACATCGTTCCAGCGCGACAGCTGGGCCCGTGCCATCGCGCGCTCGAAATAGCCGCCCTGAGGCGAGATGTTCTCCACTCCGCCGCGCTCGGCCAGCACGCGGATGATCGGCTGCAGCTGCTGGCCGTACACCTCCATGCACTCCTTCGGGTAGACCCCCGGCCACGAGTAGCACGACACCACGTGACGGCGGTGCTCTTTCTTCACCGACGCCGGGAGCTTTGCGTACGCCGGATCGTCGGGGCGGAAGATGTACTGATCGAGGTTCCCCTGGGGAATCCCTTCGATCCCCCGCACGATCGGAGGGTTGCTCGTGTAGTCATACGGGTCAACCGACAGATCCAGGATCACGGCATGCTGCGGAAGATGAGCGACCCAGTCGTTCGGGATGACGTGGCGGCTCGGATCCGGGCGCTGGGTGGCGTCGATCAGGATGTCGGTGCGGGCGAGGATCCCGCTCATGATCCCCTCGCGCGAGGTGATGTCACGGTCAATCGCCGTCACCAGGGCGCCGGCGACGCCGGCCGCGATGAGCCGGCCACGCAGTGCATCGTCGCCGTAGTGCACCGCCGCCTGCACCACATGCATACCGACCGCGCCTGCCCCGAGCAGCGTCACCTGGATCGGTGGCCGCTCGCGGCTCTCGAACCGGCCGCCCGGATAGGTATCGCGCAGGACACGGAACGCGGCCTGCGTGCCGGTCCAGGCGACAGATTTCAGGTTTTCGATCAGGCGGCGGCCTGAGTCGTCACGGATCGAGTCGAGCGA
>JAPUIN010000144.1 GCA_027297005.1 Acidobacteriota bacterium | reverse complement strand
ATCGCCGGCTCGCACGGCAAGACCAGCACCACCTCGATGGTGGCGCAGGTCCTGTCCGGCACCTCCCTCGACCCGACCGTCGTCATCGGCGGGCGCCTGGGCGTGCTCGGCGGCAGCGCCAAGCTGGGAAAAGGGGATCTGCTGGTGGCCGAAGCGGACGAGAGCGACGGGTCGTTTCTGCGCCTCTTCCCCACCATCGCCCTGGTCACCAACATCGACGCCGAGCATCTCGATCAGTACGGCAGCATCAAGGCGCTGCAGGACGCGTTCGTCGATTTCCTCAACAAGGTTCCGTTTTACGGCGTCGGCATCGTCTGTCTGGACGACGCGGGCGTTCAGGGGATCCTGCCGCGCCTGACGCGGCGCGTGGTGACCTACGGGTTTTCAGCCCAGGCGGACCTTTCGGCCCACGCGCTCGAGATGAAGGAGTTCCACGCCGCCTTCGACGTGCGGCTGCAGGGCCGACGGCTCGGCCGGATCGATTTGCGCGTGCCGGGCCGGCATAGCGTCGCCAACGCTCTGGCGGCGGTCGCCGTCGGCCTCGATCTGGAGATCCCCTTCGACACGATCGTCGCCGAACTGAACCGTTTCCGCGGCGCCGACCGGCGGTTTCAGCTGAAGGGGGAGGCGGGCGGGATGATGGTGATCGACGATTACGCGCATCACCCGGTCGAGATCCTGGCGACACTGTCGGCCGCGAAGAAGGGATGGGGACGGCGCACCGTCGTCGTCTTTCAGCCGCATCGTTACTCGCGCGTGCAGGCGCTCCTCTCCGACTTCGCCCGCGCCTTCTACGATGCCGACCTTCTGGTCGTCACCGACATCTATCCGGCGGGCGAGACGCCGATTCAGGGGATCGACGCGAAGGCAGTGGCCCGGGCGATCAAGGATCACGGCCACAGGAACGTCTCGGTGGTGAGGGATCTGGAGTCGGTGCCGGCCTGGCTGGTTGAACAGGCCCGCGAGGGGGACATGGTGATCACCCTCGGCGCCGGCAGCGTGCATCGCGTCGGCGATCGATTTTTGGAGTTGCTGGGGAAGAAATGAGCCGACGCGCCGGCCGGACGACCTGGCGGCGTGACGAGAGGATCGAGGACGGGGTGTTGGTCACGGCATCGAAGAGCTGGATCGCGGAGGCGGAGGGAATTCTCCGCGAGAGCCGCGGCGTGCGCGTGCTGAGGGACGTGCCGATGCGCACCCGCACCTCGCTGGGCATCGGCGGCCCGGCGCGCCTGTTCCTCATGCCGGAGGAGGCGGAGGGGTTGTCGGCCGTGCTGGGAAGGATGAGCGAGGCGGGCGTCCCGTTCGATTTTCTCGGCGCCGGCTCGAACCTGCTGGTGGCCGATGCGGGGCCGTCGTTCGTCGTGATCGCCTCCGAGGGGCTGGCTTCAGTGCCTCTCATTGAGCGCGGGATCGTCCGGGTCGGTGCCGGTTGCTCGGTGCCCAAGCTGGTGAAGCAGCTCTCACGGGCAGGGTTGTCGGGGCTGGAGTTCGCGGAGGGGATCCCCGGAAGTGTCGGGGGCTGCGTGCGGATGAACGCGGGATGGCACGATGGGGCGTTCGGGCAGGCGGTGAGCTCCCTCACACTCATTGGGCGCACCGGAGGGATCGAGGAGATGATCTGTAAGCCCGGGACCTTCGCCTACCGCTCGAGTCCCGGCCTCGGCGACCGGTTCGTCGCCGCCGCCACCCTGCGACTGGCTCCGGACGACCCCACCCGCATCGAACAGCGGGTCCGCGGTTATCACGATCATCGTGTCCGCACACAGCCGACCGGGGCGCGCAACGCCGGCTGTATCTTCAAGAACCCGACCGGGGATCACGCCGGACGCCTGATCGACGCCGCCGGCCTCAAGGGACGTGCCGTCGGGGCGGCCGAGATCTCCGGCGTGCACGCGAATTTCCTGGTCAACCGGGGCGGCGCGACATCCCGGGATGTCCTGGAGCTGATCGAGACCGTCGGCGAGGCGGTATTCAAGGCGAGCGGTATCACGATGGAACGGGAGGTCATCATCTGGTCATGACGCGCACCCCGTCACGCCAGGCCCCGATGTTTCTGCGCCGCGAGCAGACCCCGCAGCTGCGCAGAAGCCGGCGCCGGAAGATCCTGCGGCGTCGCCTCATCACCCTCGCGATCCTGTTCGCCCTCGGGCTTATGGGGGGCACGGCTTACGCAGCACGCTACTACCTCACCCACGCGCCGCGCTTCCGACTGCGCAGCATCGAGCTTACCGGGACACGGAGGGGTCCCCGGGCCGAGATGCTCAAGGCGCTCGACCGCTACCGCGGAGTGAACCTGTTCCGGGTGAACCTGGGCCGGCTGCGCAAGGAACTCACCTCGTTCCGCTGGGTCGACCGGGCCGTCCTCAAACGGGTGCTCCCCGATGGCCTGTTCTGTGCGGTCGAGGAGCGTGTGCCGCGCGGCCTGGCTCTGATCGACGGGCGCACCTGGCTCGTGGATGCGTCCGGGGCGGCGATCGATTTGTATGGAGAGAAGACCACCGACTATTCGTTTCCGATCTTCACCGGCCTTGCCTCGAAGGACGAGGATCGCGCGCGCGAACAACTCCGACGGGGCCTGGCGTTCATTGAATACCTCAGATCCGCCTTTCCCGATCTCGTCCACGAGATCTCGGAAATCGATCTCGAACGCGAGGACCGCCTGACCCTGCGGATGAATGAAGGAGGACCGGTGGTGCGGATCAATCCCAGGGAATTCGGAATCAATCTGGACCGGTATCTGGCGATGCGCGAATACCTGGCGACGCATTTCGGGGACGGCGCTTACATCGACCTGAGATTTCACAACCGCATCGCGTTCCGGCCGCTCCTGGCAGGGGGGCACTGAGATGCCGAGGAAGAGTCCACAGATCGTCGGGCTCGATATAGGGACGACGAAAGTCTGCGTCCTGATCGCCGAGCCGTCCGAGGCGGGACGGCTGCATATCATCGGGATCGGCTCCTGCCCGTCGCGCGGCATACGCAAGGGGGTCGTCGTCAATCTCGACGCCTGCGTCGCCTCCGTGAAACAGGCGATTGAGGAGGCGGAGCTGATGGCGGGGTGCGCAGTCGAGCGCGCCTTCGTCGGGATCGCCGGGCCGCACGTGCGGGGCCTGAACAGCCGTGGCGTCGTCGCCATCGCCGCCCGCGATCGCGAGGTCACCCACGAGGACGTCCAGCGCGTCCTCGAGGCCGCGGGGGCCGTGAACATTCCCTCCGGGCGGGACATCATCCATGTGCTGCCGCAGGAATTCTCGGTCGACGACCACACCGGCATCCATGACCCGGTCGGCATGGAAGGCGCCAAGCTGGAGGCCGATGTTCACCTCATCACCGCCTCCGTGACCGCGGCGCAGAACCTGGTGAACGCCGTCAACCGTGCCGGTGTCGAGGTTGAGGGGATGGTCCTCGAGCAGCTCGCGGCCGCCGAGGGGGTGCTGACACAGGACGAGAAGGAGATGGGCGTCGCCCTCGTCGACATCGGCGGTGGCACCACGAGCCTTCTGATTTTTGAGAACGGCGCCGTGCGCCACATGGCGGTCCTCCCGGTGGGGGCTGACAACGTGACCAGCGACATTGCCGTCGGGCTGCGGACCCCGGTCCCGGAGGCGGAGAAGATCAAGCGCCGGCACGGATGCGCTCTTTCTTCGCTCGTCGATCACGAGGACGCGATCGAGGTGCCGAGCGTCGGAGGCCGCAAATCGCGGGTGCTTTCTCGCCAGATCCTGTGCGAGATCATCCAGCCGCGGGTGGAGGAGATCTTCGGCCTCATCGCCGAGGAGTTCGTCCGCAGCGGGTTCGATCGCTCGATCCACGCCGGTATCGTGCTCACGGGAGGCGGGGCGATGCTGGAGGGGATCGTCGAGATAGCCGAGGACGCTCTGGACGCGCCGGTGCGGCTCGGCATACCCGGGGAGGAGATCGGAGGGCTTGCGGACCCGATCTGCACACCCATGTACAGCACCTCCGTGGGACTGACCCTCTATGGCGCGGAGCAGCGAGAGCGGCCCATCCCGGGAGGTGCGGATCCCTACTTCTTCTCGCGAATGACCGACATGGTGCGCGGCTGGCTGAGCGAACTCTTCTAAAGGAGGTTGGAATGATTCTCATGGACTCGAAGGATCCGAACGATAAACCGCGGATTGCCTTCGACGAGACCAGAATGGTCGGCGCCAACATCAAGGTGATCGGCGTCGGAGGCGGCGGCAGCAATGCCGTCAACAGAATGATCTCCACCAACCTCCAAGGCGTGGAGTTCATAGCGGCGAACACCGACTGTCAGGCGCTGAAGAAATCGCACGCGCCGCTCAAGCTGCAGATCGGCGGCAAGCTCACGAAGGGGCTCGGCGCCGGCAGCAACCCCGAGATCGGCCGTCAGGCCGCGCTGGAGGACTCGGAGAAGATCATCGAGGCTCTGCAGGGCGCTGATATGGTGTTCATCACAGCGGGCCTCGGCGGCGGCACGGGCACCGGCGCCGTGCCGATCATCGCGAGTCTCGCCTCCGAACTGGGTGCCCTTGTCGTCGCGGTCGTCACCCGTCCATTCGGTTTCGAAGGGCACAAGCGGGCCGAACAGGCCGCGCAGGGACTGAAGGAGCTTCAGGAGAGTGTCGACACGGTGATTTGCATCCCGAACGAAAAGCTCCTCAACTCCGTCGACAAGTCGATGCCGTTGTCGGCCGCGTTCCTGTTCGCAGACGACGTCCTTCGCCAGGCGGTGCAGGGGATCTCAGATCTGATCACCATCCCGGGAGAGATCAACCTGGACTTCGCCGACGTCAAGACGATCATGAGCGGCATGGGATGGCGCTCATGGGGACCGGCGTGGCCTCGGGCGATAACCGCGCGGTCGAGGCGGCACAG
>JAPUIN010000143.1 GCA_027297005.1 Acidobacteriota bacterium | reverse complement strand
CGCGTTGTCGCCGCGCAGGGAGTGGACGAGCTGCAGCTTCTGGGCTTCGCTAGGCGCGCCCTCGCCGAAGAGCGACACCGGGCCCAGTATGAGCTGCAGATCAAGAGTTTTTCGGGTGCGTCTCATTTCGGGTTTCCTTTTCCTCAGGCCGTCTCTTCGACGACGTAAAAGCCGCGTTGCTGAATCGTTCCGTGTCGCCATCCGAACATCGTCGTGGTCTGCTCGTCCGCTCCAATGACGTTGACGACCAGCGCCTGGGCGTAAGCGGGCGAGAACACCGCCCTGTGCAGCGATCGGTCCTGCGTGCTGAAGAAGCCGGTCGACAGAGGGCAGCGCCTCCGGCGCTCGATCGGGCAGTTCCGGCACCACGCGTTGGGGATATGAGAGTGCCACCACCCCAGGTGGACTTCATCCCGGCGGCGGAGGTCGAGCACCCCTTGCACGTGGGTCCAGGCCTCGGCGGTGAACTTCAAGCTGGTCCGATCCCCCAGGGCATGGACCGCGGGGATCTGCGTCGTGACGCCGGCGAAAATCTCACCGGCGATCTGGTCCCGGTACAGATGCCCGACGAGGATGCCGCCGGTCTCGATCGCCCCCTTTTCCAGTGCCAAGGCTGTCGCCTCGATCAGCACGCCACGGGGGACGAACACCGGGATATCGTCCGCCTGCACCACCCCCTGCGGGGAGGCGGAGCGCATGCGATCCCGCAGCACCGCCTCTCGCACGGGAAGGGCGGTCACCACCTCCTCGGCGCGGAAGCGGGGCCGGGGCCGCTCCTCGCGCTCCTCTTTGGGAAAGGCGGTGACGATGAACTGGAACGGATCTCCCGGCCTGAGCTGCATCCGCTCCACCAGCCGCGAGGAGGCCTGCTGTGCCAGCTCGCCGAAATAGAGTGCAGTGAAATCGCTCGTCGCCTCGCGGTGGTGCTCCATCTGCAGCCGCACGCGAAAGCCCTCGGTGTAGGGACGCCCCCGATCATGGTGCCAGATCGGTTGAAGGAAGGCCTGCGCGCTCGGCCGCGCCGCCGGCAGCACGCCACTGCGAATCGCCATGAACCGGGCCCACTCCTCGGCCGGCTGGAAATCGACCGAGATCGGCTCCTGGCCGAGCGACGCCCCCTGGCCGTCGTAAATCTCGAGGGTGAAACGGTACGGGGCGTTCATGCCGACCGGCGTCCCCCCGCCTCGACGTTCGGGAGAATCACCACGTGATCGTCAGTCTGCACGGCGTCCCCCACACGCTCGGAGGAGTGCAGATGACGGCCGTCTCTGGTCAGTCGCGCGTGGTACACCAGCCGCCGTCCTTCCGAATCGACGTCCGGCAGCCGCATCTTGGCCAGCACGCCGTCGATCAGCTCCCCGACGGTCGAATCGGGCTGAAGATCGCTCACGGAGGCGGTCTTCTGTCCGGTCACATCGGTCACCTCAAGCCTGAGATCACTCACTGTCGTGGTCGTCATCGTTTCTCCTTTTCGGCTCGTATGAGCCGCATGGGCATTGGATCACCGGCGCCAGGCCGCCCCTCGCGCCAGCAAATACTTCACCGCAAGGTCTTCCTCCAGCAGGGCCTCGGATTCGGGTCCGAAATGTGCGCAGCCGACCGAGAGGGCCGCGAGAGCGTGGTCGATCTCCGTTGCCGAGGGAGTCTCTGGGAACACCACCTCGAGCCGGAGGGTCAGCCCGCGCTGTGCCGGCACGACGGCGCCGCGCGCCAGCCGGAGGCAGGCCGATGCGGTCAGAAGCAGCAGGCCGATCGCCTCCCGGCTCGCGTTCGAAAGTGTTCCGGCGTGGGCGAGGGGCGCCGCCATGCGCACGCCGAACGCTTCCCGGTCCGTGACTTCGGCGCGATAGGGGCCGCGCGGCGTCTCGAGATCGACGATGCGCGCTCCTCCGTCACGCTCGGTGAACGACCACCCGGCCTCCTTCAGCAGGGCGCCGAGGTCGCGGCCGTCCGCGCCGGACGTCCCGGCGGCGGGCGCCGCGGGCTTGTGACCGTCGAGCAGGCCAAGCGCCGCCGCAAGCCCACTGCACGTCGCCTTGACGCGGGCCTCCAGATCGACACCTCCGTCCAGGGGGAGATCCGCCCGCAGGTCGGGCGCCCGGTCCCCGGACCGGATCGCGATCTTCGCAGACCCATCGAGATCGCTCCCGGTGCGCAGCAGGCTCCAGAGGGATGTATCGTGCGGAGGGTGGATCGGCGCCCTCAGCATCAGCCAGCCTTCATCGAGCCGCCCGCGAAACGGCCCGGACTTTCCATTGGACAGGGAGAATCGCCACTCTCCCGCCCGCAGGCGGACCACCGGGGAGGCGATGACGCCCAGCGCCTCGGTGACCGCCCGCTCCTGGGTTTCGAAGGAGACGTTCATGATCGTTTTCTCCGTGCCACCCCCGCGGCGGGACGCTTGAGGGGGCGCGTGTCGATCGGGAGGTCCTTCCGGTTTTGCCGCGCCCAGCAGCACGCCTCGGAATTCAACGCGTTCTTCTCGACCGTGTTGAAATTGTTGTAAGTGATGATCTCGAAGCATTGCATGAGGAGATCGACCAGCGAGGTCCCCGGCTTCAGCCAGCC
>JAPUIN010000142.1 GCA_027297005.1 Acidobacteriota bacterium | reverse complement strand
AGGTCGGTGAGGTGAACGAGCTGGCTCCCGGAGCCGGCAAGGCGGAGGAGGTGGGCGGGCAGCAGATCGCACTGTTCAACATCGGTGGAACCTTTTACGCGATCGGGAACGCCTGCTCGCACCGTGGGGGCTCCCTCTCCGAGGGAGCGGTCGAAGGGGACAAAGTCACCTGTCCGCTGCACGGAGCCCAGTTCGACGTGACGACGGGCAAGAACCTGACGCCACCGGCACCGGGGGAGGTGCCTTCCTATAAGGTTCGCGTCGAGGGGAGCGAGATCCAGATCGAGATCCCCTGATGTTGCGGTTCATCCTGTCATAACTGATAGATCCACCCGAGACTGACACCGGCGGAGCGGCTCTGCCGAGGTGGACGGTGCCCCGAGGAGATGGTCCCCCAGAACCCGCCGGTGGACCTCCAGGGCTGTCGCGCCATCCCGCTGCGCGGCATGCTCCGTGACCTGCATGCCGAGGATTACGCAAGGGTGTCGCTGCGGGTCGGTGATCTACGATTGACGTCGCATCGGCCCAGGCCTGAAATCATCCAAACTGTCTGGGCAAGAACCCCCGGCGTTTCGACGGTCGTCACGAAACGCACAGGCAGCGTGCATCTCACCATCCGACGACTCTGCCCGGGTGTCAGGTGGGCTCATCTTGTATGATCCGCAGGGGATCCGTATAGTGACTGGCACGCAACTCCAGAACAGTCCGGCAGTGCCGGTCAGATGAGCCTGATTCGAATCTGATCCCTGCCGGATGTGGCTCCACCGCGGGTTCCCGGCGAAAAACGGCAAATCGCCCCGGGTCGGCTCCGTGTCCGGCCGACGCGTGTGGCGCACGGCGCGCGGCCGAGAAACCGAAGGGAGGATGGCGAGTGGCGAATAGACACCGAATCCAGTTCCCGCCCGCGGATGTTCGGGAGTTGAGCCAGGACGAGGTCTACTTCTACCTGTTACACGGAGACAAGAAGGAGAAGATCCGCCTTCACGACTACGACCGCATTTACAAAGTCCCCGGCCTGTATGAGCAGGTCGTCTACGAGCGCCTGAAATGCCAGTCTCCGGAGACCGTCTCGAATGTTCTGCGCTATTCAATCTCCCAGTCCACGCAGCGGTTCAGCGAGCTGAGGGTCCTCGATCTCGGAGCAGGAAATGGAATGATGGGGGAGGAGTTGAAGAAGCACGGTATCTCGAGGTTGATCGGGGTCGACATCATCCCCGGGGCGAAGGCGGCCACCGACCGGGATCGGCCGGGGGTGTACGACGCCTACTATGTGCTGGACTTCTGCCGTCTCAGCGATGATGAGCGGAGTGAGCTCAGCTCCTGGTCACCGGATTGTCTTGTTTCGGTGGCGGCGCTGGGGTTCGGGGACATCCCCGCGGATGCCTTCCTGGAAGCGTTCAACCTGATCTCCAGCGACGGCTGGGTCGCCTTCAACATCAAGGAGTCCTTCTTCGATCGGAGCGACGACTCGGGTTTTTCGCGGCTCATCCGCGAACTGATCTTTTCTGAATATCTCGATCTCTATCATCTGCAGCGGTATCGTCACCGGTTCTCTATCGAAGGCGCGCCGCTGTACTACTTCGCGCTGGGCGGGAAGAAAACCGCCGACGTTCCGAGTTCCTTCTCAGACCCGTTCAACTTGAACGGGCAGAGACATTAGTAACAGGCGCTCCGGGGGCCCGGGCTGCCGGCCACCCGAGGCCGGCATCGTGGGGCGTACCACCGGAGGAGCGGGCCCGCGAGCGGCTGCCGCGATCCCTCCGGGCGATGCTATTTGAACGGTTTCAGATCGCCGAGCATCGTCGGGATCAACTCCGTCACGGTTGGGTGAATGTGCATCGCGCGCTGGATCACGGTGTAGGGCGCATCCGCGTACATCACATCGAGAATGGAATGAATGATCTCGTCTCCGCCGATGCCGAGGATCGCGGCACCCAGAATCTTCCTGGTCTCCGCATCGATGAGCACCTTCATGAAGCCCTGTGTCTCACTCCGTTCGCGTGCGCGGGCGACCCGGGCCATCATCATCTTGCCGATGAGGGCCGCCCGGCCTGAGTCGCGGACCTGCTGTTCCGTCATCCCCACGCGGCCGAGCGGCGGATCAATATAGAGCGCATAGGCTGTGATTCGATCCGTCACCCGACGCGGGTCATTGTCGAAAAGGTTCGCGACGACGATCTCGTAGTCGTTGTACGACGTGTGCGTGAAGGCGCCGCGGCCATTCACGTCACCGAGAGCCCAGATACCCGGGACGTTGGTTTTGAGCTGGTCGTCGACCACGATGAAGCCACGGGTGTCCATCTTGACACCGGCCGCATCAAGCCCCAGAGCATCCGTGTTGGGCCGGCGGCCGACGGCGATCAGCAGGTGGCTTCCCGTGATCTCGGGGGCACCCCCCTCGCCCCGCACCTGGACCACGACGCGCCCACCTCGGTTCGTAACACTCATCGGTCTGGTGTTGAGCCGGATTTCGATCCCTTCGTTCTCCAGAATCTCTAACACGGTGGCCGAGACGTCCTCGTCGTCGCGGGCGATCAGGCGATTCCCCCTCCCGACCACGGTCACCCGGCTTCCGAAGCGTCGATATATCTGAGCGAACTCGAGCCCGATGTAGCTGCCGCCGATAATCACGAGATGTTCCGGCAGGTGGTCGAGGTTCATCATGCTGGAGTTGGTGAGGTAATCCACCTGGTCGAGTCCCGGGATGTCAGGGATGTAGGCTCGTGCGCCGGTATTGATGAAAATTCTGTCCGCCTGCAGCGACGCACCGTTCACGCGCACCGTCGTGGGGCCTTCGAATCGTCCATGCCCCTCATACACGGTGAGGTTCGGCATCTTCTCGAGCCAACTCGCAATACCGTCGCTCGACTGCTTGACAATGGCGTCTTTGCGCGCCTTGACGCTCTTCATGTCGACGCGGATCGGGCGATCGATGACGACGCCGAACTCTTCTCCGCGGCGGGCCATGTGGGCAACGCGGGCGCTGGCGACGAGGGTCTTGGTCGGGATGCAGCCGACATTGACGCAGGTGCCGCCGAACAGCTTGCGCTCGATGATGGCGGTTCTCAGCCCCTCGCCGGTGAGGCGCCCGGCAAGAGAGGGGCCGGCCTGGCCGGTGCCGATGATGATCGCATCGAATCTCTCAGCCATGGTTCCTCCTCCTCAATATCTGCTGCCGGGAAAGTCCACCACCGGAGACGGGGAACAGAGCCTGGCGAAAATGATTCTATTGCAGCCGGTATCAGGTGAACCGGGTCTCGAGTCAAAGCCGGCCGCCCGCACCTCGTCAATCATCATGAGTGGTGCGGCGGCTCGAGTCTCCTCGTCGCCTATCTCCCCACGACTGTCCCCATCTTTTCCGACAAGACCGGCGGGTAGTGAACCGGCCCGATCGGGATGGCATCGGCGGCGGCGTAAGTGGCGTACACAAACGGACCGCCGTCTTCCTCGGCGCCGTAGCGGTCCTGGTGGAGGGTGCGATAGTCCATGAGCT
>JAPUIN010000141.1 GCA_027297005.1 Acidobacteriota bacterium | reverse complement strand
GTGACCAGGAAGGGGAAAAGCTATTGCCGCCCCGGGTGAGGCGGCGCTGCCGGCTGCCGTCGAAGGACATCGTGTAGACGTCGAAGCTGCCGGTTCGGTTTGATGCGAACGCGATGTGACGACCGTCAGGGGACCATCGCGGCCACTCATTGATATTGCTGTTCCGCGTCAACTGATGAAGCTCGCCGGTGTCGAGATTCTTGACGAAGATGTCGAATCCGCCCGGCACGCGCGCCGTGAAGGCGATCCGATCGCCGAGAGGCGACCAGGAGGCCGCGTCGCAGTAGGAGACCTCGAACGTCAACCGTCTCACGTTCGTGCCCTCCGCCTCCATGATGTAGATCTGCGGACGGCCCGCGCGATCCGATGTGAAGGCGATCTCGCGACCGTTCGGGGACCAGGTTGGGGAGGTATCAATCCCCGGATTGCGGGTCAGGCGGGTGAGGCTCTTGTCCATGATGCGCAGGGTATAGATCTCGGCGTTTCCGTCCCGGCTGCTGGAGAAGGCCAGATGCCGGCCGTCGGGGGCCCAGGCGGGGGCGCTGTTCAGCTCGCCGTGCTGTGGAAACGTCTGCTCGAGCTCCCCCTTCTGGTTCAGGATGACGAGCTCCGGACTGTCTCTGCGATAGGAGACGAAGGCGATGCGGCTGCCGTCGGGAGACCAGGCCGGCGACAGGTTGATCGTCCCGTTGGCGGTGAGGCGCTTGACCCGAGCCCCATCGTAGTCCATGACATGAATCTCTCTGGCTCGACCGACCTGGGACACGAAGGCGATCTTCGTCATGGCGACGCCCGTCTGTCCCGTGTACTGGCGGATGATCTCGTTGCTCAGCTTATGGGCGACGAGGCGCTGAAGGTCCAGACCTCCCCGGTATCTCTTGCCGAGCACCATGCGCTTCTCGGTCGTGTCGTAGACGCGGCCCTCGAAGACGACGGTCGATGGCTCTACTTCGACGCGGCCGAGCAGGAGCGCCTCCGCGCCGATTCCGAGCCATTCCTTGTAGTTCACGCGCCGGGAGCCACCTCCCTCGATCAGGTCATGGTACTCCTCCGGAACGATATGGAAATATCCAGAAAAATCGAGATCGTCGCGCACCACAACCCGGATCGTCTCAGCAATCCCCTCGCCCCTCCCGCCATTGATGTCGTAACGCAGATCCGGAATCGCGATCGGGATCTTGCGACGCGCGTTTCCTTCGATGCGGATGGTCGGGATCGCTTCGTCGATGCCGGTCGGGGCGGGGCGGGTGGCCGGCGGAGACTCATCCTGCTGAGAGCGTGCCGGATCGGCGAGCGTAAACAGAGCGGCGAGCACGGCGAGGAGAGTCAGGAGCTTGAAGGGAGTCACGCAGCGGGAGGTTCGGATCATGGGGCCTCGGATCAATCAGGGTTGAATACGAACTCGATTTGAATTGCCATTCTGGAGCGGGTCATCTGCGGTGGGAAGGGTGGGAATGGCTCGGCGTCCCGCACCGCGCGCAGGATTGAACGATCCAGGGCTGCGTATCCACTCGGGGTCAGCAGATCGAGGCTCGTGACCCTGCCGCTGCTGCTCAGCCCGAGACGCACCGTGACCACGAGTGTTCGCCGGTCGGAGTAGTTCGGCGGGTAGATCGGCCGGTGCCAGCTGCCTTCGATTCGCATCTTCAGCAGCGTGTAGTAAAAGGTCCGGGCATCCCCGCCGAAATCTCCCGTCCCGCCGGGAACGCCGATCGCCGCCGTGCCGCGTCCGCCGATCGTCGAGCCTGGCGCCGTGCGCTCCACCGAATCCGCCACGGCACCCGCGTCCGCCGCGGCGTCCTCCCGGGGCTCGGGGTTGGCCTGGTCAGGCTCGGCGGGCTTCTCAATCTTCGCGAGAGGCTCTTCGATCTTCTCAGGTTCCGGGATCTCCTTCTTTGGCTTCGGCTTTGGCTCCGGCCGGGGCTTTTCTTTTTTCGGTGGCGGCTTCGGTTTGTCCGGGTCCGGGATTTTGATCGCCTTCTCTTCTCTCGGAGGTGGTGTCGGGACCGGCGTGATTTTTTTTGTCCCCCGTGACCCGCCACCGGGCTGCTTCCGTTTCGGGGCGGGGGCCGGTAGCGAAACCAGGTCGACGACGTAGACGGGAGTGCTCGGAGCGTCGCGCGAGATCAGGCGCGGCAACCCGATCGCGCCGCCGAAGCCGACCAGGTGCAGCACGAGGGAAAGAATGACCATCCGCCTCCAGCCGGTCGAGACCACGGGCGCGCGCACGATATGGATCGGCCGGCGGTTCACCGAGAACCTCCCGACCGGCCGGATCGTCGCTTCTCGACAGGCAGCGTGACCATGCCCACCCGATCGGCGCCGGCCCGCTTGATCTGATCCATCACCATCATCACGCGGCCGTACGGTACCTCCTGATCGGCGCGCAGGAAGATGAAATCGATCCCGCGCGCCTGCATCTCGGATCTCAGTTGCTCAGTGAGCAGCTGGATGTTGACGGGCCGCTCATTCAGGTAGACGATGTTCTCGCGATCGACCGAGACCACCAGCCGCTGATCGGCGGCGTCGCTGCCCGACTCGGTCTTGGGAAGCCGCACGTCGATCCCGCGGGTCATCATCGGGGCGGTTACCATGAAGATGATGAGCAGCACCAGCATCACGTCGACGAGAGGGGTGACGTTGATGTCGGACAGCGCCGGTCCGAATCGTCCGCGCATCCTTCCGGGTAAGCTCACAGCCATCGGGTCTTTATCTCTCTCAGGGGACGGTCAAACCCGCAATTGGCTCGCCTCGACGGGAGCCTGCGGGATCCAGCTCGCGTCGATCTGGGCCTCGGTGATCGTCGAGAAGGACAGAACGAACCGCTCAATGCGCCCGCCGAGCCGCCGGGCGCGAGCGAGCAGGTGGTTATAGGCAACGACGGCAGGAATCGCCGCGAAGAGCCCTGCGGCGGTAGCCACCAGCGCCTCGGAGATGCCAGGTGCCACCGCCGCCAGATTCGCCGTGCCGGCCTGGCCGATCCCCTGGAAGGCGTTCATGATCCCGACGACAGTTCCTAAGAGACCGATGAACGGCGCTACGCCGCCGGTCGTCGCGAGGAGTCCAAGGTGGCGATCCAGTTCATCCGCCTGGGCCGCGGCGCTCTCCTCCAGGCGTCGGCGCACGCGGGCGAGCATGCGCTCGCGCACCTCGTCCGGGAGCGCCCCGCCGCCGCGGAAACGCTTCACCCCGTCAGTCACCGCGGAGGTCAGTTCCCGGAACCCTTCCATGAAGACCGGGACGAGAGGGCTGGCGCCGTAACGGCTGGCCCGATCCCGCAGATCGGTCAGCCGTCTCTCTTGCTCGAGATCGTGCAGGAAGGCATCGGTGTCCCGCTCCGCCCGACCGAAAGCGCGGAGGCGCTCGATGATCACCGCCCAGGACAGCACCGATGCGCCGAGTAGAAGAACGAGGATGAGTTTAACGAATGTTCCCGATTCGGCGACCAGACTGAGCAGGTCACCCTTGAACCCCGGGTCAACAGCGGCCGCGAGAGGAATGACCATGGGGAGCATCACAATCTCGATCGTCATTCGTATGGGACCTCCGCCTCGTTTTTAAGGAGGCAGATACATGCAACGATCAGTCAGCGCGTAAGTTAGCACACGGTCCGTTCCTTGACAACCTGAGAACCGTGCTGTTAGCATCACTTCGCCATCATGCCCGCACGGACGGCGTCCCCTTCATGATCCGTTGTGTCCACATCAGGAATCTCGCGATCGTTCGGGAGGTCACTCTCGACCTTGATCTTGGACTGAACCTTCTCACGGGCGAAACGGGAGCGGGCAAGTCGATCCTCGTCGACGCGCTTCTGCTGGTCGCCGGTGCGAGAACCGGCGCCGATGTCATCCGCTCGGGGGCGGATCGAGCTTCGATCGAAGTCGTTTTCGATCTGGAGGGGGATGCCCGGGTCGCCGCCTTTCTCGAGGGGCACGGCTATGCGGCGGAGGACGGGACGGTCGTCGTCCGACGCGAGATCCCGGCCCAGGGAAAGGGGCGCGCGTTCATCGGCGGTGCGCTGGCACCGATCGCCGATCTGAAGGCGCTCGGGTCTCTGCTCCTCGACGTGCACGGACAGCATCAGCACCAGACCCTTCTCGACGCGGCGCGGCATCGCGACCTCATGGACCGCCAGGCTGCGGTCGAGGAGGATCTCAAGGGGATGCGCGAGGCGGCGGGAGAGCTGGCCACTGCCACCCAACGGTTGGCTTCGATGCGGGAGGGATCGCAGCGGATCGCGCAGCGGGTCGACCTGTTGAAGTTTCAGGTCGAGGAGATCAATCGTGCCGGAGTCCGCGCCGGCGAGCGCTCCGACCTGCTGTCCGAACGGGAGCTGCAGCGCAACTCCGAATCAATCCTGCGGGGCTGTCGCGCGGCCCACGAGGCTCTTTACTCGGGGGAAGCCGCAGCCCTCGGCCGGATCGCCGAGGCGATCCGCTCGGCGCGTGCAGTCGCTCCCTTCGACGACGGCGTCCGGGAAAGCCTGGAACGCGCGGAAGGGGCGCAGGCCGATCTTCAGGAGTTCGCCCTCATCCTGCGCGACTATCCGTCGCGCCAGAGCTTCGATCCGACACGGTTGGAGACGATCGAAGAGCGCCTCGTCACCCTCGATTCGTTGCTGCGCAAGTACGCACCCGGCGGCAGCGAGGAGCGGATCCTGGCCTACCGGGACGCGGCGGCGGCCGAGCTTGCCCAGCTGACCGATGGATCGGAGTCGGTCTCCGATCTCGAACGGCGGGTCGAGGCGTTGCGCAGGACCGCGCTCGAACGGGCCGCGAACCTCTCTCGAAAGAGGATGGAGGCGGCGGCGGCGC
>JAPUIN010000140.1 GCA_027297005.1 Acidobacteriota bacterium | reverse complement strand
CTCGATCTACCGTCCTCGATCCTCTCCACAGCGATGCGCCATCACCAGAAATTCTTTCCTCTACACGGCGCGGACGGCGCCCTTCTCAATAGTTTCCTCTCTGTCGCCAATGTCCTCTCCGATCGTTCGGGAGCCATCCGCCGCGGGAATGAGTGGGTCCTCCGGGCTCGGCTGGCCGATGCGCGGTTTTTCTGGGAGGAGGATCGGCGCCTGCGATTCGTCGATCGCAGGGCTGAACTCGAGCGCGTCACATTCCACGAAAAGCTGGGGTCGTACGCGCTCAAGACGGGCAGGATGGCGCAGTTGGTCGATTCCCTGGTCGAGCCGTTCCGGGAGGCGGGGATCGAGATCGATCGGGCTGCCGCGGTCGAGGCGATCCGCCACTGCAAGAGCGACCTCACGACTCAGATGGTGAACGAATTTCCCGAACTGGAGGGGATCGTGGGCGGGATCTACGCACGCGCCGAGGGTCTTCCTGAGCGTGTCGCCGCGGCGATCGAGGGGCATTACAGTCCGCGAGGGGCCCACGATGCGCTACCGTCCAGTCCGGAGGGGCTGATTGTTTCGCTCGCCGATCGACTGGACACGCAGGCCGGACTGTTCCTGATCGGCATCGTCCCGACAGGCTCGCGCGATCCATACGGACTGCGACGATTGGCGCAGGGTGTCTGCCGGATTCTGATCGAATCACGCCTCCACATTTCCATTTCGGCCATGATCGACCGCGCAGTAGGGTTGCAGACCTCGGGTGGGGGTGCCGATGTCGTTGATGCCGCAGGCCGCGCGCGTGCCGCACTCGTCGATTTCTATCGTGCCCGCCTTCAATACCTCGGGGAGGAGGTTGGGCTTCGCTCTGATTCGGTGAGGGCGGCGCTGGCCACCAACGCCGACGATCCTTACGAGTCGCGCCTGCGGATGAAGGCGCTCGATGCGATCCGGCGCGAGCCAGGGTTCCAGAGCCTCGCGCTGGCTCACAAGCGAATCAAAAATATTCTCAAAAACGCTCCGGTCGGGAGTGTCGATGCAGCGCGGCTGCACGAACAAGCCGAACGGGATCTGCATGCCGGCCTCGAAGCGGCCCGTCCGTCGATCCTCGAAGGCGTACGCCGACAAGATTACCTGGCGACGCTGCGTGGGATCGCCGATCTGCGCCCCGCGATCGATCGGTTCTTTGACGAGGTCATGGTCATGGCCGAAGATCCAGCCATGCGCGCGAACCGTCTGGCTCTCCTGCAGTCGATCGCCTCTCTGTTCACCCAGGTCGGGGATTTCTCAGAGATTGCCGTCGAAGGGGATGTGGTGGCGTCTCGGGCGCGAGGATGAGGATGGGGCGACGGTACGTCTACTTCTTCGGAAACGAGCGCAGTGAGGGGCGTGGTGATATGCGCGCGCTTCTCGGCGGCAAGGGCGCCGGCCTCATGGAGATGACCCGAATCGGCCTGCCGGTCCCGGCCGGTTTCGTGATCACCGTCGACGCCTGCGCGCTCTACCTGTCCAGCAGTCAGAGCGGTCTCAAGCCTCTGCGCCGCGAGATCGTCCGGAATCTCCAGCGCCTCGAGCGGATCTCCGGGCGCAGGTTCGGTGACCCGAAGAATCCGCTACTCGTGTCGGTTCGTTCAGGGGCGGCGCGCTCAATGCCCGGCATGATGGAAACCATCCTCAACCTGGGCCTCAATGATCGAGCGGTCGTCGGACTGGCGGAACGCACCGGTCAGGAAAGGTTTGCATACGATGCATACAGGCGGTTCCTGGAGATGTACAGCACGGTCGTCTTCCGGCTGCCGAGGGGAGATGTCAACGGGCTTCTCGCCGACGTCAAAAAACGTCTCGGCGTTGAAGGGGACGTCGATGTACCAGCCGATGCGCTCCGGGGACTGTGCGATCGACTCAAATCGAATGTTCGCGAGCGCACAGGAAGGCCGTTCCCGCAGGATCCCGAGGAGCAGCTGTGGGGCGCCATCGGGGCGGTCTTCCGCTCGTGGGGCGCTGACAAGGCTGTCACTTATCGTCGACTCGAGAGGATCACCGACCTGAAGGGGACTGCCGTCAACGTCGTGCGGATGGTCTTCGGTAACATGGGAGAGCGCTCCGGAACCGGGGTCTGTTTTACGCGTGATCCGAATACCGGAGAGAAGTTGCTCTATGGTGATGTCCTGATGAACGCGCAGGGGGAGGACGTCGTCGCGGGCATCCGCACGCCGCTGAAGTTGGCGGCGCTCAAGAAGACGATGCCGGCAGTTTACAGCAAATTGGAGCGGGTCCGTAGACGGCTCGAACGGCACTTCAGAGATATGCAGGACCTCGAGTTCACCATTGAGGAAGGAACGCTTTACATGCTCCAGTGCCGGACCGGCAAGCGCTCACCGCGGGCGGCCTTCCGGATCGCGACCGATATGGTGCGGGAAGGATTAATCAGCAGGGAGGAGGCCGTCGCGCGGATCGCTCCCGGCGATATTGAACGACTGATGCATCCGGTTCTCGATCCGTCGGTTTCCAGACGTGAACTGGACGCCAGGCTGCTGGCGACCGGCATCAACGCCGTACCCGGGGCAGCGGTGGGTGAGATCGTGTTCACGGCGAACGACGCCGAGGCGCGGACGCAGGAGGGAGCGCGTGTTGTTCTTGTTCGACAGGAGACCTCACCTGAAGATATCGGCGGGATGCACGCGGCGCAAGCCATCTTCACCGCGACCGGGGGGAAGACATCGCACGCCGCCGTCGTGGCGCGGGGCTGGGGCAAGCCGTGCGTCGTCGGATGCGAAAGCCTCTACGTCGATACCGAAGCGCAGCAGATGCGTGTTGGAGAGCGGACTCTGAACCGGGGCGAGGTGATCACTCTGGACGGGTCATCGGGCGAGGTATTCCTGGGCGCCATTCCGCTCGTGGAGCCCGATCTCCCCGAGGCATTTCACCGCATTATGTCGTGGGCGGACTCGTTCCGAACGTTGCAGGTGCGCGCCAACGTCGACACCCCCTACGATGCACGCAAGGCGGTCGAAATGGGGGCCGAGGGGATTGGCCTGTGCCGCACTGAACATATGTTCTTTGACACCGAGGAGCGGCGCCTGGCGATCCAGGAAATGATCGTGGCGGGCGATCGCCGTGCCCGTGAGAAGGCCTTGCAGAAGCTGCTCCCGATTCAGAGACGCGACTTCGAAGGGATTTTCGATGCGATGGACGGTTGGCCGGTCACGATCCGGCTGATCGATCCACCACTCCACGAGTTTGCACCGCATGGCGAGGAGCCGCAGCGGCAGCTTGCCAACCGACTCCGAATCCCGCTGGAAGTGCTGACCCGCCGCCTCGCACGGCTTAGGGAGGCGAATCCGATGCTCGGGCACCGGGGGTGCAGAATCTCACTGACCTACCCCGAAATCCTCGAGATGCAGGTGCGCGCCATCCTCGAGGCGGCGGTCGCGGTCCGCGGCCGCGGAGGGCGTGTGCAGCCGGAGATCATGCATCCGCTGATTATGGATCCGCGCGAACTGGAGCTGCTCACGCACCGTACCCACGAGGTGGCGAACCGAGTTTTCGAGGAATTAGGAGTCCGGATCCCCTACCTGGTCGGCACGATGATCGAGGTTCCGCGCGCCGCTCTGCTGGCCGGTCGCATCGCCCGGACGGCGAACTTCCTCTCGTTCGGCACTAATGATTTGACCCAGATGACGATGGCCCTCTCGCGCGACGATGCGAGCCGCTTCCTCCCTGAATACCAGGACGAGCGCCGGCTCGGGATCTTCAGGGACGATCCATTCTACACCATCGATCGAGAAGGGGTCGGACTCCTGATGCAGTGGGCGGTACAGCGCGGACGAGAGGCGCGATCCGATTTGAAGATCGGCATCTGCGGAGAGCATGGTGGAGAAGCGCGCTCGATCGATTTCTGTCACGAGCTCGGGATGGATTATGTCAGCTGCTCCCCGTTCCGCATTCCGATCGCCCGCCTCGCCGCCGCGCAGGCGGCTCTGGCGCATGGTGTTCGAACGCGGCGCCCGAGAATCGCAAAGGGTGCCCGGCGGGGTGGGCGGGGCCAGGCGGCGAAGCGGCCCTAGGAGTCGATGTGTTGATCGGAATTCTATCGCGCCGGCGGAGTCTCTACTCGACCCGGCGGCTCATCGAGAGCGCCGAGGATCTCGGCCACGAGTCCCTCGTGCTTGACCCGTTGCAGTGTGACCCGGTCCTTGAGCACGGGCGGCTCGCGATCCTTCACCGGAAGGGCGTCCTGGCCGTCGACGAGATTGATGTCGTGCTGCCGCGCATTGGCGCATCGATCACCGAGCACGGGCTGGCCGTCGTCAACCAGCTGGATATGATGGGCGTTCCGCTCGTTAACAATTCGCAGCCGATCGCCCGCTCCCGGGACAAATTGAGAGCGCTGCAGCTGCTGGCGCGCGCCGGCATTCCCATTCCACGCAGCGTCATGGCGCGACACCCGTCGCAGGTCCGACAGTCGCTGGCGCTGGTTGGAGGAGCCCCGGTGATTCTGAAGTTAATGAAAGGGACCCAGGGTGTGGGGGTCATTCTGGCGAAGACCGAGCAGATGGTTCAGCAGGTGATGGAAACCTTCTGGAGCCTACGATTGACGGTCCTCATTCAGGAGTTCGTTGAAGAATCGGAAGGGCGCGACGTAAGGGCTGTCGTCGTCGGGCGCCGCGTAATCTCCGCCATGCGTCGTCATGCACGACTGGGGGAGTTTCGCTCGAATGTCCACCGGGGTGGTATGGGAGTCGCCGTCGAACTCCAGCCCGCTCACGCTCGGATCGCGATTCGGGCCTGCCGGGCAATGGGTCTTCAGGTGGCCGGCGTCGATATGCTGGAATCTCGGGAGGGGCCGATCGTGATCGAGGTTAACTCATCACCCGGATTCGAGGGGATCGAACGGTGTACCGGCATCGATGTGGCACGGCAGATCGTCGAGTATGCCGTAGGCCAGGGGCGTAGGAAGCGGCAGAGAGCGGGGAAGAGCGCATGAGTATGCGCGAGCATCTGACCATCGGTGACCACACGGTCCGCCGCGGCTCCATCGAGCAGATCTTTCTGAAGGTCGGCGAATACTATACGGCGACACCGGTGGACGTTCAGGTGACGGTCATCCGCGGTTTCGATGCCGGCCCCACGGTTTTCCTGACCGCCGCCATCCACGGGGACGAGCTGAACGGCGTGGAGACGGTGCGCCGCGTGATGACGAGTATCACGCCCGAGCAACTCCGCGGAACCCTCATCTGCGTCCCCGTCGTCAATCGGGTCGGTTTCCTCACCCATACCCGGTACCTGCCCGGGAGGCGCGATTTGAACCGCTATTTCCCCGGGGACGATGGAGGCAATTCCGCGTCGAGGACGGCGCGGACCCTGTTCAGAGAGATCGTGGCGCACTCGGGCTATGGTATCGATTTGCACACGGCGAGTGTCGGGAGGACCAACCTCCCGCATCTGCGAGCCCACATGTCCCAGCCTGAGGTGCGCAGCCTGGCGAGGGCCTTCGGATCCGAGATCATCATGGACTCACCAGGGCTTCCGCGAACGCTCCGCGCCGCGGCCACCCGCGCCGGCGTTCCGACCATCATCCTGGAGGCGGGTGAGACGTTCCGCTTCCAGCGCAACATGGTGTCCTATGGCGTCAACGGTGTCATGAGCGTGCTCGCGACCCTCGCTATGATCGACGCGAAGCCCCGCGAGCCCCGCTTCCGGGTCGTGGTCAAGGTGACGGAGCGGGCGCGTTCGGAGCACGGCGGGATCGCGGATGTGCTGGTGGAACCGGGCCAGATCGTTTATCAAGGGGAAGCGATCGCCTCGATCACAAACCCGTTTGGTCGCGAGGTTTCGATGGTGACGGCTCCGGTGACCGGCCTGATCCTCGGTATCACGACCGTGCCGATGGTCAATCCGGGCGATGCGATCTGCCATATCGCGAAGCTGGCAAAAACACTCGGGACCGTCGAGAGACACTGTGTCACCGACTCCACGGGGCGGAAGATATTGATCGTCTCATCCACCTGATCCCATGGGACACATCAACGTTCTGAGCGAGTCCGTTGCCAACCAGATCGCCGCCGGCGAGGTCATCGAACGGCCGGCTTCTGTCGTGAAGGAACTGGTCGAGAATGCTCTCGACGCTGGCGCGTCGCGCATCCTGGTCGAAATCGAGAACGGCGGCGCCGATCGGATCCGTGTGATCGATGACGGCAGCGGGATGGAGCCGGATGATGCCGAGCTGGCGTTCGAGCGCCACGCCACCAGCAAGATCCGGAAGGCCACCGACCTCGCGACCGTCCACACGTTTGGTTTCCGCGGCGAGGCGCTCCCCTCCATCGCTTCTGTGTCGGACACGACGCTCACGACTTCGGTCGGGGAGGGGGGCTGGCGCGTCCGGATCAGGGCCGGGCGCCGGGTCGAGGCTCAGCCGGCTTCCCACCCAAGGGGTACGACTGTGGAAGTGCAACATTTATTCCGCAACGCTCCCGCGCGCCGCAAGTTCTTGCGATCGTCCTCGACGGAGACGGCACAAATCGCCGATCGCCTGACGCGGATCGCCGTCGCGAACCCGGCCGTCGCTTTCGTCTTCAGAAACGCTGGGCGCGAGGTGTTCAACTGGCCTCCGGTTCCGGCGGCGTCGGACCGTCTGCTGCAAATCGTCGGGCCGGATCTTTCCGGATCGCTCATCCCGATCGACTGTACGCGCGGGACATCACGGGTCAGGGGACTTGCGTCTGTCCCGACGATTCACCGAGCAACATCCCGCGATGAAAGTCTCTACGTCAACGGCAGACCGGTCCGGGATCGGCAGTTGCTCCACGCCGTTCAGGATGCCTATGCTGGATTGCTTCCGCGCGGGCGTTATCCGATCGCCTATCTGTTCGTGGAGATCCCGACCGACGAGGTCGACGTCAATGTGCACCCGACGAAATCCGAGGTTCGGTTTGTTCGGCCTGGAGCGGTGCACGATCTGGTGCGCGATGCCCTGCGTCTGGCCCTTCAGGGAGAATCACCCGGTGTCGATCCCGTGCCGGCATGGGCGGTTCTGGGGGAGCCCTCGCCACCGCCAGCCTGGGTCGTACCGGCACGGGGGAGGAGCGGGTTCCCGGCGAGGCCGACCGGATCTGGGAATTCTCAGACGTCTCGTCCCTCTCCGATTCTGGAGCCGGCCGGTCTCTTGGAGCAGCTTCCGGTTGACGCGCTGGCGCAGTACCGTGATTCCTATATCCTGGCGTCGGCGCCCGACGGGTTAGTGATCGTCGACCAGCATGCTGCGCACGAACGGATTCTCTACGATCGGTTGCTGCGTCAATCGCTCAGCAGCCGGGTCGAGCGCCAGCGGCTGCTCTTCCCGATCACCCTCGAGGTGTCTGTGGCTCAGGAGCAGGCCTTTGAGGCAGCTGCCGACACCTTTGCCTCGCTGGGCTTTTCAATCACCCCTTTCGGCGCCGGCGCACTCAAGGTCGACGAAGTCCCCGCCCTTGTCTCCGAGACGGACGCGGCGCGGCTCGTCAGTGAGTTGCTCGACGAATTGCTGGAATGGGAGAAAATGGATGGCCTCGAGGCTCTGAGGCATCGGCTCGTAGCGAGCGCCGCCTGTCATGCGGCGGTTCGCGCCAACCACCCGCTCGCCTTTGAGGAAATGAAGCAGATCATCGTCGACTTGATGCGCACTGATCGTCCGACCACCTGTCCACACGGGAGACCGTCCCTTCTCCGCATGCCGCTCGAAACCCTCGAGCGCGAGTTTGGGAGGAAATGAGTCCTGCGTCGGTTCTCTGACACTGCCAATCTGGCTCCCGCGCGTTGATCCTCCCCCTGACTCGCCGTATAATTCCGGGAATCAACAGGCCAAATAGCATGAATGTACGACTGTTCACAATCAGCGCTCTTTTAGGGGGGGCCGTGCTCCTTCTCTTCGTCGGAGCTACGCCGGCGCACGCGGATATCGCTCATCTTCGCAACGGCTCCACCCTTGAGGTGATCGGTTTCGAGCTGAAAAACGGATGGATCGTCCTCCACCTGACGGGGGGCGGACAGATGGCGCTGCCTCAGGATCATGTGGTCGAGATCCGGCGGGCACCCGTCGCGACGAGTGTCCTCCCGTTGACCGCGGGGCGAGAACTGCCCGGATTGCCCCCCGCTCCCGCCAGCGAGCACCGGAATTCCCCGAAACCAGAAGGACGCGCCGTGCCGGAGCGCGGCGGGGAGTCCCCATCGGGTCGGTCGCCGATTCCGAGTGATGATCGACCGGCGCTGGTCGATCTGGCCACGCGTGTCGCCCGCGATCACGATGTCGATGTGGATCTCGTACTTGCGGTGATCCAGGTGGAATCGGGCTACAACTCGCGAGCCATTTCCCCGAAGGGGGCCGCGGGCCTGATGCAATTGATGCCGCGCACGGCCCAACGGTTCGACGTCCTCGACCCTCTCGATCCTGAGGAGAACGTCACGGGGGGCGTCTTATACCTCAAGGAGCTTCTGAATCGGTACAGCGGGGAGGTGAGACTGGCCCTCGCAGCGTACAATGCCGGCGAGGAAGCGGTCGAACGTTTTGGCGGAATCCCTCCTTACCGCGAGACGATTCAATACGTCGAGCGGATCGTGAACCAAATGCGGCGCTAGGTTCCTGTCCGGGTATTGCGTGCGGCCGGTCTCCGATCACCATCACACGCCGCAGCCGTCGGTCACTCCTTCCAGCTTCAACAGCTCGAGAAATCCCCGATCGGCCGACTCGAATCGTTTGATCTGGCTGGCGCGCCGGAAATGCGAACGGGCCTGTTTTTCGTCCCCCTCGCGACTCAGCGCCATCCCGAGGTAAAGCTCCGTCCAGCCCTGGAGCCAGCGTGGTCGCGGGCCGGCGATCCGACCCAGGGTCATGAATTCCTCGATCGCCTCCCGATCCCGTCCCTCGTGGAAGAGCAGCCTGGCCCGGACGAACCTAGCAACGAGGGTGTCGGGGGTCTGAGGCAGATGCTCCGTCAGACGCAAGCGGGCATCGACGAAGCGTTCCTCTTCCTGGAGGATGAGCGCTTCGGCGAGAGCGATTCGTCGATCCTGCGCCCGCCGGCCCGGGCCCGCAGTGATGCCACGCTTCGTATCCATATGATGGCGGACCGCGGCGATCTTCTGCACCGTCGAAGGGGGGACCGCCTGAAGGTCCAGCACCCCGTTCTCCAGGACCGCATCGGCCTCGGTCAGGCGCCAGTCGGCGACGAGGGCGGAGGCAACGGCGATCTGGAGGCTGCGCCGCTGCCGGGCGCGATCGGAGGAGTCACCCGTGGCGGCGGCGTAGGCGTGCTCGAACACCGCCCGCGCCCGACCGTAATAGCCGAGACGCATATAGGCCTC
>JAPUIN010000014.1 GCA_027297005.1 Acidobacteriota bacterium | reverse complement strand
GGCCGACTCAAACCAGGGAGGCGGCTGTGCACGCTGGGGGTGTGGATGTGGGGGTGGTGGATGTCTGCTTCTAGTCCTTCCATTCCTAATCCCCGGCCTTTGGGTGGTGCTGATCCCGCTGTATATTCTGATACGGATCCTGGCCAAGCGCGAGAGCGTCCTGATGGCTCAACGCCTGTGGCCGGTGGATTTCACGCCGCGGCGCGACCTGGGCATGACGATGCTCAGCCAGGGGGGCTTCGAGCTGACGATGATGATCAACGTGATGCTGCTCGTCCCCGAGTCCGCGCACATGCGCGCGCTGCAGTCGCTCGTGATCGTCTCGATCGTGCTCAATCAGATGCTTGGGCCGTCGCTGGCGGTGAGGCCTCTGCGCCTGGCGGGCGAGCTGGGGGTGGCGCGGCCACGGCCGGCCTGAGATCTTCACGCCGTCCGGTCTCATGCGTGCGGATGAGGGCGAGTTTGAAGAGGATGGGACCGACAATCTGGTTCACGGCGATCACGGCGACGACGAGGGTCTTGAAATCGGCTCCCCAGCGCTCGAAGCGCCCCGCGACGAGCGAGGCGAATCCCAGGGTGACGCCCGCCTGGGCGACGAAGCCCATCCAGCCCCAGCGTCGCACGGCCGGCTGATCTTCGACGAGACGGCTTCCGAACCAGGTGGAGGCGTGCATGAGCGCAGAGCGTGCCAGGACGAGGGCGACGGCGATCGGCCACATGCGGGCGAGGGACCCGAGGTCGAGGCCGGCGCCGGCCATCGTGAAGAAGACGGCGTAGATCATCGGCGAGACGTTTTCGATGCCCCGGATGAGCTCACGCCCCCGGCCGGTGAAATTGCGGACGGCGAACCCCATGGCGATGCACAGAATGAGGGGGTCGAGTTGAATCATGCGGGCGAAGGCGGCGACCGCGATCGCCGTGCCCGCGATGAGAACGGGGAGCTGACGGCCGACCCGCGACAGGAGCGGCGCCAGTCCCGCCGCGAGGGCGAATCCCGCCGCAACCGAGACGAGGAGTCTGAGGGAGATGACCTGCAGTTGGCCAAGCGCGAACTGGGCGCTCGGATCGATCAGGATCTCACCGAGGGAGAAGATGACCGCGAAGGTCAGGATCACCATCACATCTTTGATGACCGTGACGCCCAGGACGGTGTTGGTGAATCGCCCCGCCGCGCGCGTCTCGGTGATGACCGCGATGGTGGTGGCCGGGGAGTTGGCGACGGAGACGATTCCGACGAGGAGGCAGAGAGCCAGGATCTCGCGGCCGGGCAGCCCCTGGGCGAACGGCACCCAGTCCGTCAGGAGGCTGAAGAAGACGGCCATGAAGGCGAAGACGAGAATCACCTGGGCGAGAGAAATCGAGAGGATGCTGCGCAGGAGGGGTCGGATCCGGCCCAGGACGAGCTCGCCGCCCGCCGTGAGGGCGATGAGCGCCAGGGCGATGTCGTCGATGAGGCGGAGCTCCTGGACCGCCTGCTTGGTGATGAGCCCGATCCCGTGGGATCCCACCAAGAGGCCGAGGCAGAGATGACCCGTGATCATGGGCAGGCCGAGGGGCCGGACGAGGAGACCGAGGGTGTGCGCGGCGAGGATGGCGAAGCCGAGGATCATCGTCTCCTGGGCCCGGGAGGCGTGGCCCGAGGGGACCCCGACGGCGAAGACGACCCAGGTGAGGGCGATGAGCACGGCGAGGAGGGCTGTCAGTCGGATCACGGTCTGTCTCCGTGTCCGGAGCCTGACATCCGGTCCGCGGCCGTGCAAGATCGCCGGCCGCTGGGGCCGGTGTCGCTTGACCCCCGGGTCCGCTCTGGTCCATGATCGAATGGAATCGCTCTTCGGAGAACCCGCGCATGATCGACATCGACCGCCTGCTCGAGGCGATGATCAAGGTCAATGCCTCGGACCTGCACCTCAAGGTCGGCAGCCCTCCCATGTACCGAATCAACGGTGACCTGCGGCCGGTCGACCATCCCCGCCTGGCGCCGAAGGACACGGAGGACGTGATGCTGGCGCTGGCTCCGGCGCGGCGGCGGGAGATGTTCGAGACGCACGGCACGGCAGACTTCGCCTACGCGCTGCCGAGCACGGGCCGGTTCCGGATCAACATCTTCCATCAGCGCGGCTCGATCTCGCTGGCGATCCGGCACGTCAAAATCGACATCCCGTCCTTCGAGGAGCTGAACCTCCCCCAGGCCATCCGGACGATCGTCGAGGTCCCGCGCGGGCTCGTTCTCGTGACGGGCGTCACGGGGTCGGGCAAGTCGACCACGCTGGCGGCGATGATCGAACAGATCAATACAGAGCGTACTGCCCACATCATGACGATCGAAGACCCGATCGAATTCTTGATTCGCGATCGCCGCTCGATCGTGAACCAGCGCGAGATCGGCGTCGACACTCACAGTTTCTCCAACGCCCTGCGGGCGGCATTGCGTCAGGACCCCGACGTCATTCTGGTCGGCGAGATGCGCGATTTCGAGACCATCGAAACGGCCCTCACTGCAGCTGAAACCGGTCACCTCGTGATGAGCACCTTGCATACCCTCGACGCGACCGAGACGATCAACCGCATCATCTCGGTATTTCCGCCCTACCAGCAGAAGCAGGTTCGAATGCAGCTGGCGACCATTTTGAAGGCGGTGATCTCACAGCGACTGGTTCCACGAGCTGATGGCAACGGCCGGGTTCCCGCGCTGGAGGTATTGGTTTCGACAGCGTTTGTCCGCGAGTGCATCGGCGACAAGGACCGCACCAAGGAAATTCCCGAGGTGATCTCCAAGGGTTTCACCACCTACGGCATGCAGACCTTCGATCAGTCACTGATGCAGTTGGTGAAAGACGGTCTCGTGACCTACGACGAAGCGCTGAAGAACGTGTCGAACCCGGACGACTTCGCCCTGCGGTTCCGTGGCATCGCTTCGACTTCAGACTCTCAGTGGAACGAGTTCGACGGCGAAGGCGGCGGCGAAGAGGAAAAAGAGAAGCCCGAGTCCGACAATATCGACGACGCTCTGGCGGACGACGACGGTTTCAGCATCGATCGCTTCTAGCTCGATCCGCCTCGAGTCCCAAAACCAAAAACCCTGATTTACACCTCCGCACTGCGGGGTCTTCCCCTTCGCACGGGCGCCATTCGCGCCCCAGGCTTCGCCCCCCACGCCCATTCCGCTATATTGCACCGCCCTCGAAGGGAAAGGTGGAGCATGGGACCGGCAGCCAAAGATATTCGCGAGCTGTTTCTCGATTTTTACGAGAACAAGGGACATTCGCGTCAGCCGAGTGCATCACTAGTTCCCCAGGACGACCCGACGCTGATGTTCGTCAACGCGGGCATGGTCCCGTTCAAGCGACTGTTTCTCGGCGAAGAAACGCGCAGCTATTCCCGGGCCACCACTTCGCAAAAATGCGTGCGAGTCTCGGGCAAACACAACGACCTCGAGAACGTCGGCCGCACCCCCCGGCACCACACCTTC
>JAPUIN010000139.1 GCA_027297005.1 Acidobacteriota bacterium | reverse complement strand
CCAACGGAACCGGCCCAGGTCAATCACCCCATCCCTCGAGAAGCGGATCCCCTCGCGGCGCAGAAGATCGACCTGCCTGGGAGACTCGATCTCGTCCCCCTCCCCGCGGGAGCTGATCCGTCCCTGGACATTGATCACCCTGTGCCAGGGGACCCGGCGGCCCTTAATCCTGTGATCGTCAGGAACGGCCTGCATCGCCCAGCCGACCGTCCGCGCGCCACCCGGCAGGCCGACCATCCTGGCCACCTGGCCGTAGGTGACGACACGGCCGCGCGGTACCCTGGCGACGAGCCTCCATATCGCGCGAAAGGTGGCAGGGGATGTGGAACACCGGGGTCGACGATTCTGCATCGGAGGGGAACTCCGGAACGCTCGCTCAAGTCGCGGGAGGAGGTAGGAGACCCGGCCATCGCCAGGGGCCTGTCCGGGTACTGCGCGTGCCCCCCCCGCTGTACCCGGACAGGCTCCTAGAAGGCGCGCAGCTGCTCCAGATATGAGGAGTGGTTGCGCGACGTCTCTTTCATCGAATCACCGCCGAATTTCTCCAGAAATGCCTCGGCCAGCACGATGGCCATCATCGTCTCGCCGACCACCCCGGCCGCCGCGATAGCGGAGACATCGGTGCGCTCCACCTGCGCCTGGAACTCCTCCTTCGTCTTGAGATCGACACTATGCAGCGCCCTCGGCAGCGTCGACAGCGGCTTCACGTAAGCGCGAACGCGAATCTCCTCGCCGTTGGTCATGCCCCCTTCGATCCCCCCGGCATGGTTCGTCTTCCGGTAGAAACGGCGGGTCGATTCCTCGTAGTAGATCTGATCCTGGAAATCGGAGCCGGAGGCGGCCGCCGCCTCCACGCCGTCGCCAATGGAAATCGCCTTAATGGACTGGATGGAACAGAGGGCCGCGGCGAGGCGGGCGTTCAGCCTGAGGTCCCAGTGCCGGTGGCTGCCGAGCCCCGGCGGCACGCCGCGGGCCACGACCTGGAAGGCGCCCCCGATCGAATCCCCCTTCTTCTTCGCCTCGTCAATCAGCAGGATCATCCTTTTTTCGAGTTCGGGATCCGCGCACCGGAGGGGGCTCCCTTCCGCGCCAAGGATCTCGCCCCAGCCCTTTTCTTCGTCGGCCGGATACGCGACGCTCCCGAGGGTGATGGTATGGCTGGCGATCTCGATGCCGAATGTTGCGAGGAACGATCTGCAGATCGCGCCGACCGCGACGCGCGCCGTCGTCTCGCGTGCGGAGGCGCGCTCGAGGATGTCGCGTGCGTCATCGACATCGTACTTGAGGGCCCCCGGAAGATCAGCGTGGCCGGGGCGCGGCCGGGTCACGCGCTTGGTCTCCGCCTCGGTAAGATCGAGCGGATCGACCGACATTGTCTTGCTCCAGTTGACCCAGTCACGGTTCGGGACCATCAGGGCGATCGGGCTTCCGAGAGTGCGACCATGACGGACCCCGGAGAGGATATCAGCCCGATCCTGCTCAATTTTCATCCGACCGCCACGACCGTATCCATGCTGGCGCCGCTTGAGCTGCGCATCGATCACTTCGCGACTAAGGGGCAGGCCGGCCGGGATGCCATCCAGAACGGCAATCAGGGCCTGACCGTGCGATTCACCGGCAGTCAAAAATCGGAACATCCCTTGAATCCTCTTGCATTTGGGTCGATCAATCCGACAATTGGTGATTATCGTTGACCGCTCGTTGCAGTGTCAACGTTCGCTCGAGAAGAGAAAAATTCTCGCAGACGCGCAGGCATCGGGGACACGGGCCTGGACCTTCCCCCGGCTTCTGCCTTTGACTGCCGGTCGGGACCGATGATCGACGAGCCTTCATGCTTGATTCGGCGGCCGCGCGTCCTGTAAAGTGAGCTGCCTTCTGGGGCATTCCGGCGTGGAGATCCTGACTGCGAGGCAGATGAGGTCGATCGACAGACGCACTGTCGACCGGTTTGCTGTGCCTGAGATCGTACTGATGGAGAACGCCGGTATCCAGATTTTTGGACTTCTCCGCCAGGTTTTCCAGGATCTGGCCCTCAGAAGACCGATCCTACTGTGCGGCAAGGGGAATAACGGAGGAGATACCTTCGTCTTGGCGCGTCACCTGAGGAATCGCGGGATACCGTTCCATATCGTGCTCTTCGGTCGCCGCTCCGAGGTTCGGGGCAGCGCAGGTGCTAACCTCGAGGCGCTCCACCGTCTCGGTGTCCGGCCGATCGAGGCCCTTTCTTCCGCCTCCTGGTCACGCGTATTGCCCCTCCTTGCCAAATCGGATCTCATCATCGACGGGATATTCGGAACCGGCCTGTCGCGACCGATCTCCCGGTTCCTCTCCGGGGTCTTCCGGGACGTCAATGATGCGAAATCGGACGTCGTGGCGATCGACATCCCATCCGGACTCTCGGGCGACTCCGCCGATGTGCCGGGTCCCTGCATCGTCGCCGACCATACGGTCACCTTCGCCCGCCCCAAGGTGCCACACTTGTTTCCTCCCGCCGAGACCTTTTGCGGCCGGCTTCACGTGGTGGACATTTCGATCCCCCCCGAGGCGGTCGATGCCGAGGGAATCGACCTCCACCTGATGCATGAGGCCTCTCTGATGCCGCTATTAGCGACCCGGCATTCCGACAGCCACAAGGGGACCTATGGGCATGCCCTGATCATCGCCGGGTCCCGAGGCAAGGGTGGAGCGGCCAGGATGGTCGCAATGGGGGCACTGCGAGCGGGATGCGGTCTGGTCACGGCGGCGGTGCCGGAGGGGATCCAGGGCCCGTTCCTCACCCGGGCGATGGAGGTGATGACGGAGGGGCTGTCGGAGACCGACACGGGGTCGATCGACCACAGATCGCTCGTACGTATTCTGCGTCTGATCAAGGGGAAAAAGGTCGTCGCCATCGGTCCAGGATTGACGACCCACCCCGAGACGGAGAAACTGCTCCGGAACCTGGTACCCAAAATCGGGGTCCCGGTCGTTCTGGACGCCGACGGCCTGAATGCGTTCTCCGGGTCGACAGGATTGCTGACGGGTCGCAGACGTCCGTTGGTCCTGACCCCCCACCCGGGCGAACTGGCGCGACTTCTGGGGATAAGCACCCGCAAGGTGCAGTCCAGGAGGGTCGAGGTGGCCCGGGAATTCGCCCGGCGATGCCATTGTCACCTGGTCTTGAAGGGGCATCGCACACTGGTCGCCACCCCATCGGGAACGGTGTATGTCAACACCTCCGGCAATCCGGGGATGGCGACCGGCGGTTCCGGAGACGTTTTGAGTGGTGTTCTGGCAGGGTTGATCGCCCAGGGAATCGAGGTGGGGGCGGCGGTGCGTCTTGGTGTTTATTTACACGGGGTCGCCGGCGACCTGGCGGCCGCCCGGGTCGGCCAGATGCCTCTTCTGGCCCGCGACATACTGGCCCGCCTTCCGTCTGCCATGGCGCGGTTCCGCAGGCCACCTGAGTCTGGCCACTCGACACGGAGGAGCGCATGAAGGAGGGGGGTGGGGTCGTCGGTGGGCGTTACGCCGGCATCGGTCGGATGACCCCCGATCAGGGCCATCAGGCGATCCCGCATCCTTCCGCCAAGCCGGCGGTGGCGCGGGTGATTATCCGCCCGGCCCGTCCGGACGACCTGGAGGAGGCGACCCTTCTCGAGAGGCGGATCTGGGGCCGCCTTGCGGCCCCGCTGAAGGAACTCCAGCGGAGATTGTTCGCGCTGCCCGAGGCGTTCCTGCTGGCCGAGCTGCACCGTGCCGGACGCCCGCCACGCATTGTGGCACTCACGAACGGCCTTCTCTGGACACGTGATTTCCCGAAGTCCTATCTGCAGTACCAGAAGATGCTCCCCTCCGCCTCGCACAACCCCCGCGGCGATGTCCTCTACCTCGCCTCGATCGGGGTCGAGGATTCGCTGCGCGGGCGCAATATCGCATTCCGTCTCCTGCAGGAGTCGCGCGAGGTCGGCCGTCGCCGTCATCTCAAGATCATCCGGCTGGTTGCCAACCACCGCAGTCGTCCGTTGTTCTCGCGCGCCAGGTTCGAGTTGATCCGCCCGCTTCCCCAACTCTACCGCCAGCACCGCGACCTGATGCCGAGGCCGGTGCTGATGGAAACCTCTCTCATCTGATCCCCGATGGTCGGACAAACCCTCGTCACACGCAGTGAAGCGGAGACCTCCCGCGTCGGGTTCGATCTCGCCGCGGATCTCGAACCTGGAGACGTCGTTCTCCTGATCGGCGATCTCGGCCTCGGCAAGACGGTGCTGGCGCGCGGGATCGCCGCCGGGCTCGGCGTCGATCCTGCCGAAGTGCACTCCCCGACCTACACGCTGGTCAATCAGTACCGGGGACGCGTGCCGGTTTATCATGTCGACCTGTACCGCATCGATCGCGAATCGGAGCTGGATGAGCTGGGTCTGGAGGAGATCCTCGGTGGGGAAGGAGTGACTATCGTCGAGTGGGGCGAGCGGCTTGGTTGCTACGGAGTGAGCAACGGTCTCGAGGTGTCGTTCATCGACCGGGGCGGGACGGAGCGGGAGATGAGTATCGTCGACCGGCGTCACTCGAGCCGGTAGTTGGGCGCCTCCTTCGTAATGACGACGTCGTGCGCGTGGCTTTCCTTGAGCCCGGCCGGGCTGACCCGTACGAAGCGCGCCTCGCGCAATAGCGTCGGGATGTCCCGCGCGCCGCAATACCCCATACCAGCTCTGAGACCACCGACGAGCTGAGGGATCAGCGCCTGCACGCTCCCCTTGTAGGGAACCATCCCCTCGATCCCCTCTGGAACCAGCTTCTCTTCACCCGCTTCGTTGCTCTGGAAGTAGCGATCCGCGCTTCCCGAACTCATGGCCCCGATCGATCCCATCCCCCGGTACGCCTTGAAGGTACGCCCCTGGTAGAGGATTGTCTCGCCCGGCGATTCCCCGGTACCCGCCAGCAGCGACCCAATCATGACCGACGACGCACCGGCCGCCAGAGACTTGACGATGTCGCCCGAGAACTTGATCCCCCCATCGGCGATGATCGGCACGTCACACCGCAACGCGGCGCGTGCGCAGTGGGCGATGGCCGAAACCTGCGGCACGCCGACCCCGGTCACGACGCGCGTCGTGCAGATCGATCCAGGCCCGATGCCGACCTTCACCGCATCGACGCCGAGCCGAATCAGATCCTCGGTCGCCCGCTCCGTGGCGACGTTCCCGGCCACCAGATCAATCTCCGGGAAGGTCTTCTTGATCTTGCGAACGGCCTCCATCACTCCCGTGGAGTGGCCGTGGGCGGTGTCGATCACCAGGAGATCAACCCGGGCGTCGACCAGAGCCCGCGCGCGGTCCGCGGTCTCCGGACCCACGCCGATCGCGGCTCCCACCCGCAAACGCCCGAGCGAGTCCTTGCAGGCGGCCGGGTATTTGATCATCTTCTGAATGTCCTTGACGGTGATCAGCCCCTTGAGGTGGTATTCGCGATCGACCACCAGGAGCTTTTCGATCTTGTGCTCATGGAGGATCGACTTGGCCTGCTCGAGGGTCGTTCCGACCGGCACCGTCACCAGGTTCTTCTTCGTCATCACCTCGGAGACCATCAGATCGGTTCTTGTTTCGAAACGCAGGTCCCTGTTCGTCAGGATTCCGAGCAGACGCCCGGAAGGGTTAGTGATCGGCACTCCCGAGATCTTGTATTTGCCCATCAGGTCCAGCGCTTCCCAAATCTTCTGATCGGGACGCATCGTGATCGGATCGACGATCATGCCACTCTCGGAACGCTTGACCTTATCGACTTCCTCGGCCTGAGCCTCGATGGATAGGTTTCTATGGATGATCCCGATACCGCCCTGTTGCGCCATCGCGATCGCCATCTGCGATCGCGTCACCGTGTCCATCGCGGCGGAGACGAGGGGAATATTCAGCCCAATATTGCGCGTGAGCCGCGTGGACACGTCGGCGCTCGCCGGCACGACTTCCGACTTCGCCGGGAGCAGAAGAACGTCATCGAAGGTCAGGGCCTCGGGGATCGGTCCATCAAGCAATGCTCAAGCCTCCTCTCGTTTCGTGTTCACGACACGCCGACGCCGTGCGGCGCGGTCGACTGAGCCCTGGACCCGCCACCCTCCTGGGAGCCATGGCACTTCTTGTATTTCTTCCCGGACCCGCAGGGGCAGGGTTCATTGCGGCCGACCCTCGCAGCGTGGCGCTGGACCGGACGGGCGGCTTCCTTGGGGGGGGCCGAGTAAACGAGATCGCGCTCGCGGCGCGTCCGCATCTCGCCTTGAGTTTCCTGAACGGCGGGATCCATGCGCCACAGGTTCGTGATGATCTCGTCCTCGATCCTCTCCTTCATCAGGCCGAACATGGTGAACGATTCCTTCTTGTACTCCATGAGGGGATCCCGCTGTCCATAGCCGCGCAAGCCGATCCCCTCCTTGAGGTGATCCATCGCAAGGAGGTGATCCTTCCACGCCGTATCGATGACGTAAAGCATCAGAGTCCGCTCATGCTGGCGCATCACGTCGGCGCCGAGCCGGCCTTCCTTCTCTTCATAGTGAGCCACGATCGTCGA
>JAPUIN010000138.1 GCA_027297005.1 Acidobacteriota bacterium | reverse complement strand
CCACCAGACGCTCCACCCATCGGCGCCTCTGGGCCGGCCTCAGAGTTTTTTTGACAGCACCTCCTGCAGCATCTGCCTGTCCAGGCTCAGATCGGCCACCAGACGCTTCAGCTTGCGGTTCTCCTCTTCGAGCTGCCGGAGCCGGCGCAGCTCCGACACCCCTAGACCCGCGAACCGTTTCTTCCAGCGGTAGAAGGTCTGCTCGGTGATCCCCAGCTTGCGGATGATCTCCGCTACCGGAACCCCCGACTCAGCCTGTCGCAGCGTGTAGGCGATCTGCTCTTCTGTGTACTTGGACTTCCGCATCGATCCCTCCTCCTGGCCAGGACCACGATGCCGAAAATCCTAACCTAATTCTTGGACCAGTTCTTGGGGGGCAGGTCACTTCGGCATTTCGGAATCCCCCGCGGGCAGTCGCCTCCTGTGACGACCAAGCCCCGCAAGGTCCGGAAGGTCGGTGTTCCGAACATGACGCTTTCAACCGATGGCGCCGTGGGGACTGGCGTGATCATCGGCCGCGCGCATTGCAACGCGCCCTTGTCGGGAAATCTCTGGACGCTATCCGCGGACCTTGAGATCGTATCCGCGTCTCTCGACGTCCTGTCTGACAGGACATCATCGCGTCCGAGCGTATCACTGACTAGCAGTGCCTAGCTGCGGCTGGTTTACCGTTGTTCTTTTCCTAGAGTTAGAAATCCTCTAACCTGAAACCGCAGCGCAGCAACTCTATAATCGCGCCGCCGGAGAGTCAAGCCGAAGCGCACACTTTGGTCACCCGCACCACCACAATGGGCACCGTGTTTGCCCACCTCATCTCGCTTGTGTGGCCAGCAAGTGTGTTCTGGGATCGGTCAGGGGATCAGTCGGTGGTGTGTCGCCGGGTGTCGCCCAGCGTAAACACGGATCGTAAAGCGTTGCAAACGCTTGGCGGGCGCGATGTTGCGCGTGGCGATTAGTGGCACGGGAGCAACCCGAGGCACCATATTCAGGGCGACGCGTGGCCGCCGACACGGCGGGCCGCCCGCGACGGAGGTCGAACATGCTTCGAAGGACGATGAGTGGATTGCTTTTGATCGGAGCCCTGCTCCTGGCGGCGGGGTCCGCAAACGCCGGATTGAAGTTCGATGTTTCGAAGCGCGATGAGACCCGGGCCACCAAGGAGGTCGCCCGGGGAAACCGTAAGGCAGCGCGCGGAAAACCCCGGGCAGCCCTCACGCATTACCTGTACGCGCTGGAGCTCGACCCGTTCAGCTCCGGTGCGCGGGCGGGGCTGGACGCCCTGGTCGGCATGCCGGATGCCGGGTCTGGTCTTTCCGGCTGCCCGGAAAAGACTCGCCTCGCCGCCGCTTCGAACGGTCGGCGCTCCACCACCGAAAGGGAGGGGCGCGTCCTCGGCCATGTTCCGGAATCCCCGCGGGGCAGGATCCGGAGGGATGGGCCGTATTTCGAGCGAGCGCGTCCTTACCTGAGGCTGGTGCAGAAAATGGCCACGAAGCATGGTGTTGATCCGCGCCTCGTCCTGGCGGTGATCAAGGCGGAGTCGAACTTCAATCCCCACGCCCGATCCAAGAGCGGTGCTCGCGGCCTGATGCAGTTGATGCCTGCGACGGCCAGACGTTTCGGCGCCCGATCGATCGATGACCCGGCGCAGAACATCAATGCCGGAACGAAGTATCTGCGCTACCTTCTCGAACTTTTCAAGGGAGATGTCGATCGCACCCTGGCGGGGTATGTGGCCGGCGAGATGACCGTCGTCAAGCATGGCGGGGTGCCTCACCAGAAGGGGGTGGAAATGTACATTCGCCGTGTGAGAAGGTACGCGTCCCAGTTCTGAACGCCGGGACAGGATCCTGGCGGCGCGGGCCTTCTGGAGAAGCACCGCTTCGACTACAATAACTGATTATGAGAGCCATGGGTCCACTGAAGCAGAGTCCCGGGCAGCACGGGCTGCGGGTACTCCGCGGGAACGAGAAGACCGAGAGGCGGGATTCCCCCTCCGACCAGGACCCGATCCTGAAGAGCAGGTACCGCCCGCCGGACACCGACTTCTACTGCTGGAAATTCGGCGTCTGGTACAATCTTAGCGACTGCTGTTACCGTCACGCCTTCCGCACTTTCACTGGCTGCGCCGACTGTGGCCAGGGAGCCAGTAATCTCAAGGCTCGCCGGCAGCGGGTCAATGCCCATCGCGCCCGGGTCTGCCGGTGGTACGCGCGCTGAAAGTCCCGCACCGGATCGACGTGTATAATATTCCGCCCCCGGAGTTCTGCCCCGCGGAGGTGTTCGCTGGATTTGATCATCGCCAATGCTGAGATCATCGATGGCTCCGGTAGTCCGCCCGTCCGCGGCGACGTCGGGATCGATGGTGATCGAATCGCGGCGATCGGTTCCTCCCTGGGAACGAGCGCCGCACGTATTGATGCGCGGGGATGCTACGTCACCCCCGGATTCGTCGATCTCCATTCTCATTCCGACCTGTGTGTTGCCCTGCCGCTCGATCAGCAGGCGGCCCTCCTGGAAGGGCGCGTCCGTCAGGGGATCACGACCGAGTTGCTGGGGAATTGCGGGATCGGATGCGTTCCCGTCTCGGACGCGACGCGCGAACAGGTCTCCCGGGTTTGCGGCTTCATCACGCCCGACGGCGTCTCGTGGGACTGGGACTCGATGGAGTCCTATCTCGATCACCTCGAATCACTGGGCGTGTTGCTCAACGTTGCGACCCTGGTCGCTCACGGCCCCGCGCGCGCGGCCGCGATGGGTTCGCGGGCTGGTCGCCCTTCCCCGGACGAGCAGGTCGCTCTCGATCGCATCGTCTGCGAGGCGGTCGAACAGGGGGCGTTCGGGGTCTCCTTCGGCCTGATTTATCCCCCGGGGCAGTTTGCCGACACCGACGAACTCATCTCGGTGGCGCGCGCATGCGCCGCCGCGGGGGGCTTCGCCGCCTTTCACCAACGCGGCAGCAGTCTTGAGACCCTGGAACCGGCCGTCCGGGAGATCGTCGAGGTGGGGAGGCGCAGCGGCGCGCCGGTGCACCATTCGCACGTCGAAACGGTCGGGCCGCGCGCCTGGGCCGGCACCGAGTCGGTCCTTCGGATCCATGATGAGGCGGTGCGGGAGGGTGTGGCGCTGACGGCGGACGTGATTCCCTACACGGCGGTCTGCACGACGATGCTGGCGCTCTTTCCTCCCTGGTCACTGGACGGGGGCGTCGAGGCGTTCCTGGAGCGCCTGCGCGACGACCGCGTCCGCGACCGCATGAAGGAGGAGGTGAGAAGCGCCGCGCCGATCTGGCCACCATGGGAGGAATCTGGCCGCTGGACGATGAACATCGTCCGTGAATGCGGTTGGGATCGGATCCATCTGGCGCACGTCGATGGCCGGAGCAACAAGCGCTACGAGCATCTGACCATGACGGAGATCGGGAAGCTGATGGGTCGCGATCCCTTCGATGCGCTCTCCGACATTCTCCTGGAAGAAGGGGGGGTCGCCACGCAGTTGATTTATGGCATCTCGGGCGACGATCGAGGAGATGCCGATCTGCTGCCCCTTCTCGGCCACTCTCGTCTCGCATTCGTCACCGATGCCTGGGAGATCGGAAAGGGCTTTCCTCATCCCGGCGCGTACGGCGCCTTCCCGCGCGTCCTGGGCCACTATGTGCGTGAGCGGGGTGTCGTCACACTCGAGGAGGCGATCCGCAAAATGACCTCGCTCCCCGCGGCCCGCCTCGGCCTGCGTGATCGAGGTCTCGTCCGGGAAGGATTCAAGGCCGATCTCCTGGTGGTGGACGCGGCTGCCGTCAGCGACAGATCGACCTTCACCGATCCGCGGCAGCACGCGGCCGGCATCGACGAAGTGATCATCAACGGGATTCGGGTTGTCGCCGGCAGGGAGTTCCGGCCGGCGCCGGCCGGCCGTGTCCTGAGGCGAGGGGGTGGGACATGAAGGGAGGACGGGGCTCGCGAATTGCTGCTCTCACGATCCTCTGGTGCTGGCGGGACTGATCACGCTCTGGGCCACCGGCAGCGGGCTGCTCGCTCCTGACGCCGACCCCGAAGAGGTGATCCGCGCCAACAACCACGGCGTCGCGCGCATGGAGCAGTTCAAGCATGCCCAGGCGATCGAAGAGTTCAAGCGCGTGACCAGGCTGGCGCCCCGCTGGGCGCCCGGGTTCGTCAATCTGGGCCTCGCGGCGCTCTACATCCGTGACAACGAGAGAGCGGAGCGCGCGCTCCGCCGGGCGATCGAGCTCGATCCGAACCTCGTTCACGCTCATTACTCCCTGGCCATTCTCCTCAGGGACCTCGGGCGCAGCGATGAGGCGGCATCCCGGATGGAGAGGGCCCGTGCTCTCGCCCCGGGTGATCCGCACATCCTCTACAACATGGGATTGCTTCGGGTCAGGCAGAGGAAATTCAAGGAGGCGATCCGGATCCTCAGGAAGGCACGTCTGCTCGATCCCAACAGTATGTCCATCCGCTACCAGCTGGCGCGGGCGCTGCTTCAGTCGGGCGAACGGGCTGCGGGGGAGAAAGAGATGGTCGCATATCAGAATCTCGCCTCCGACACGCGGTTCTCTGTGCCGACAGGAAACCAGTACGGTGAGGCTGGACAGTACGCGATGGTGCTGACCGACTACGCAGGGTTCGGTGGTCCGCCGCCTCCTCCCGCTGCGGTGACGGTCCAATTCCGCGACGTCACTGAGGGCTCCGGAATCTCGTTCGTGCACGCGGGGCCGGGAGGGGAGATCGGCTCGGCCGCCGATCGGGGGGACGATGCTGCGGGAGCAACGGCGGTGCGGTACGGCTCGGGCATGGCGATCGGTGACTTTGACGCCGATGGACGTCCCGACCTCGTTTTCGCCAATGCCTCATCCGACGGTAAAGCGCGCCCGGCGCTCTACCGCAATCGAGGTGATCTGAAGTTCGAGGATGTCACGCAAAGATCCCGGGTCGTGCTGCAGGGGATCGGCATGGCAGTCACCCTGGCCGACTACGACAACGACGGTGATCTCGACCTTTTCTTCACCCATCTTGGCGGCGGCACGCTCTATCGCAACGACGGGAGTGGTGTCTTCGAAGATGTCACGAAGAGTGCGTCGATCAATCTAAGTGGCTTCTGCCTGGGAGCGTCATGGGCCGACGTCGACCACGACGGCGATCTGGATCTGTACGTCTTACGCGTCCCGGAGCAGGGGACCAGCGCGCCGGTGTCGGCGCGACTGCTCTTGAATCGCGGCGACGGCACCTTCCGGGACGACACGGAGCGCCTGCATCTCGGCGGACCGGCCGGAGGTGCGATCGGCGCGGTCTTCAGCGACCTCGACCTTGATCGGGACATCGATGTCGTGCTGTCCGTGCCGGGCGGGCGCGATGTCGTGCTCGAAAACCGGCGCGATGATGGCTTCGCGGACCGGGGTGCCGCGATCGGCCTGGCCCAGCATGGCGGCGGCCGCGGTGTGACGGCGGGGGACATCGACGGCGACGGCCGGACCGATCTGATCTTTGCCGATCGAACTCCGGGGGTGCTGCGCGCTTATATGAACACGGACGGGGGAGGATTCGAAGCGCGGGAGATCGATTCCGGAGTCCCGGGGTCGATTTACGGCACCGTCCTGTTCGACGCCGACAACGACGGGGATCTGGATCTGTTCGCCACCGGTGAAATCCACCGGTACTACCGGAATCTCGGCGATGGTACCTTCGAAGACGAGGCGGCTGGCGCGGGGTTACATGATCTTCCGGCGGGGGATGGCCGTGCCGTCGCGACGGCTGATCTCGACGCCGACGGGGACCTCGATCTGGTGGTCACGAGAAACGGAGGTCGCCCCATCCTGCTGCGGAACGATGGCGGCAACCGCCACAGCTGGATCCGTGTCCGCCCAAGGGGGCGGAGCAGCAACCGTGACGGCATCGGAACGAAGATCGAGGTCCAGGCGGGCGCGTTCTGGCAACGCCGCGAAGTGCAGGCTGGATCCGGCTATCTTTCCCAATCACCCGCGACGGCCCATTTCGGCCTGCGCGATCGAGGGGTGAGCGACGTCGTGCGACTCTTGTGGCCGGGTGGCGTGCTGCAGGCGGAGCTGGACGTGCCGGGCGGCCAGGATGTCGATCAGATCGAACTCGACCGCAAGGGTTCCTCCTGCCCGCTTCTGTTCACGTGGGACGGGATGCGATACCGGTTTGTCGCCGACTTCCTGGGCGTCGGGGGCCTCGGCCTGTGGCTGGGGCCCGGCGTATACGGCAGGCCGGATTCCGACGAGTACATCAAGATCGAGCCGCACGAGCTGGCGCCTCTGGATGGCGCCTATTACCTTCAGATTGTGGAGAATCTGGAGGAAGTGACCTACCTGGATGAGGCCCGGCTCATCGCCATCGATCACCCGAAGTCGATTGATGTCTATCCCAATGAGAGGTTCCCCGTCGAGGACGAGCCGGAGCATCGCCTGTACGGAGTCCGTCGCAGCAAGCGGATATTCCCCGTGCGAGTGACGGCGCACAACGGGCGGGACGTCACGGACAGACTGATGAAGATCGACAGGATCTATCCCGACGATTTCCCTCTACGCCGCCTCGCTGGTTATGCCGACATGCACACGCTTGAAATCGAGTTTCCGCCCGCCATCACGAAGCGGGACGATCTGGTTCTCTTTCTGTACGGGTGGGTCGATTTCGAGTATTCGTCGAGTAACTTCGCGGCCGCCCAGTCGGGCATCGTGCTCACGCCCCCAATCCTGGAAGTCCAGAACGACGCCCTGCTGTATGCGCCGGTCATGGAGCCGATGGGGTTCCCGCCCGGGCTGCCGCGTATGATGACGGTCGATCTCTCGGAAATTGATCCGCTCATCACGCCTCGCATCCGCCTGCGGACCAACATGCGCGTTTACTGGGACCAGATCTTTCTCGCCGCTCCGATCCCCCTGGACGAGATGGATCGGATCATCAAGGTGAACGTGATTCGTGCGTCCGGGGCCCACCTGCATCGCAGGGGGTACCCGCGCGAGCACAGTCCCGACAGGCGCGAGCCAAAGATCTACGACTACTCAATCATGGACAACACGATGCCGTTCAAGGTGATGACCGGCGACTACACGCGCTTCGGGGCGGTCACGCAGTTGGTGAGGCGCACCGACGACAAGTTCGTCATCTTCGGGAAAGGGGAAGAGGTGACGCTGGAATTCCCGGTGAAGAACCTTCCCGACGTCCCGCATCGTCACGTCCGCAGCTTCCTGCTGTTCGCCACCGGGTTCTGCAAGGACATGGATCCACACACTGCCTTCGGTGAAACTGTCGAGCCGCTGCCGTTTCACGGTATGTCCGGTTATCCGTACGGTGAGAACGAGGTGTATCCCGACGACGCCGATCACCGCGCCTACAGAAAGATCTACAATACGCGGCATCTACAGGGTCGCTGAGTGGATCGCATGCCTGCCGCCCTCCTGGTCGATCACCTCAGTAAGACCTACATCAAGAAACGCTCGTTGCGCGAGATGGTCACGCACCCTCTGCGTCGAGCCGCACGGATTGAAGCACTGCGTGGTATCGATCTCGAAGTGCGTCCCGGGGAGATCTTCGGTCTCCTGGGGCCGAACGGTGCCGGCAAGACCACGCTGCTGAAAATTCTCGCCTGTCTTGTGCTGCCGACCGAAGGCCGGGCGCTCGTGAATGGCGTCGACGTCGCGCGGGAGGAGGAGACAGTCAAGCGCTCGATCGGATTCGTCACATCGGACGAGCGCTCCTTCTACTGGCGCCTGACCGGGCGCGAGAATCTTAATTTCTTCGCGCGGCTCTACGGACTCGACGCTGCGGGTTCGCGCACGCGCACCCAGAAACTGCTCGAGCAGATGGATCTCACGGAGATCGCCGATCGGCAGTTCATGTCCTATTCCTCCGGCATGAAGCAGCGACTGGCGATCGCGCGCGCGCTCCTCCACGATCCGCCGATTCTCTGCCTGGACGAGCCGACCCGCAGCCTCGATCCGATCGGAGCGAAGAACCTCCGTCGGTTTGTGAGTGGGCAACTGAATGTTGGACGCGGAAAGACGATCCTGCTTGCGACGCACAACCTGCAGGAAGCTGAGGAGATGTGCCATCGACTGGCGATCCTCGATCGGGGACGGATCCTCCACCAGGGGACGGTCGCAGGAGTGACCGAAGGCATCACCCGCCGTGATCACTACGTCATCACGGTGTCCGGAGGGGGCGAGATGCCGCTCGATCCGCGCTGGGAGATCCGGATTGAGCGGGATGCGGGTGAGCCGCTCCGGGTGTTTGCCGACGTCGATCGCGGGGGGGAGGCGCTTTCGGCGTTGCTGCGCGCCATCCTGAACGGTCGGCGGACGATCCTCTCCTGCGCTCTCAGGGAGCCCGGTCTTCAGGAGGTTTTCGATCTCATGGATTCACCAGGCGAGGATACGGAGGAGAGTGCGGAATGAACCGGTTCGGCATGGTGGGTGCATTCTTGAAGCGGGATTTTCTCATTGAGATTTCGTATCGGACTGCATTCGTCCTGCAGATCCTCTCCATCGTCTCCTCGGTGCTGATGTTCTATTTCATCGCCAAACTCGTCAACGCGCCGCCGTCGACTCCAGGCCTCGACGGTCTGCCGTACTGGCCCTGGCTGCTCGTCAACCTGGCGTTCTTCACCTACCTGACCTCGGCGATCATGTCATTCGCCGGGAAGATACGCACCGAGCAGACCACCGGAACCCTGGAGGCGATGCTGACCACGCCGACACCCCTCTCGACGATCGTGCTCGGATCCGGGGTATGGGATTTTCTGGTCACCTCGGTGCGGGCGATCGTTTATCTGTTGATCGGATGGCTCTTCTTCGAGGTCGGGATCCGGCCCGAAGGTCTTCTCCCGGGCCTGCTCGTCTTGGTCCTGACGGTTCTAGCGTTTTCGGGGATCGGAATCCTTTCGGCCGCCTTCATTCTTTATATGAAGCGGGGCGATCCGATCACCTATCTGGTGAGCACAGGCTCCGCCCTTCTGGGCGGAGTCTTCTTCCCGCCGGAAATGATGCCGGAGTTTCTCCAGTGGGCCTCGCGGGCGCTTCCGATCACCTACGGTCTGCGGGCCCTGCGCCGGGCCCTGCTGCACGGCGCGTCGGTGGCCGACCTGCTGCCCGAGATCCAGGCGCTCGTCCTCTTCAGCCTCTTCCTTCTGCCGCTCGGGATCATCGGGTTCCGCATCGCCGTGCGCCGGGCCCGCATCGAGGGATCCCTCATCCAGTACTGATCGACGCGTCGCCAATCACGCTTCTGTCACACGGCATCAGGTGGTTCGATCGATCGTGTTGTTCCTCGATGCATCGCATCATGCGCGCGGCCGAATTCGTTGACACCCCCGGGACCCTATGCTATAG
>JAPUIN010000137.1 GCA_027297005.1 Acidobacteriota bacterium | reverse complement strand
AAACGCTGACGGCTCGCGAGAACCTGCGATTCTGGGGCAGCCTCTACGGCCTCTCGGGGAGCGCTCTCGGGACGGCCGTCGATCGCGTGCTGGAGCAGGTGGGTCTCACGGCCCGCGCCCGTGACCGGGTAAGGACCTATTCGGGGGGGATGAAGCGCCGACTCAATCTGGCGCTCGGTATCGTGCACGGTCCGAAAGCAGTCCTGATGGACGAGCCGACCACCGGGATCGATCCGCAGGGACGCGCCAACATCCTCGACACCATCCGCGCCGTGGCCGCCGGCGGCACCACCGTGCTCTACACGACGCACTACCTGGAGGAGGCGGAAACACTCTGCGACCGCATCGGCATCATGGACCACGGGAAGATCCTGGTCGAGGGGACGCTCGACGAACTGAAGGCGCGCGCCGGGCAGGAAGAGACCGTGACGATCCGCGGCTCGTTCACGAAGGAGCAGGCGTATGATCGACTCGGGAAGCTCCCCGGCGCCCGGCTGATCCATTCGGGGGATTCGAATGTCGTTCTCGGCGTCAAGGGGGCTGGGAAGGGGGCGGCGCAACTTCTTGCCGACCTGTTCGAGAGCGGGCTCCCGGTCGATGAGATTTCCATCCAGCCCCCCAGCCTCAACAGTCTGTTCCTGAACCTGACCGGCCGGGAGCTTCGCGATTGATCCGGATCCTCCTCGCTCTGATCGCCAAGGACCACCTGCGCCGGCTGCACGCTCCGCTCGGCTTCCTCGTCGTCCTGTCCTTTCCGATCGTCTTCGCCCTGATGCTCGCCGTCACCTTCGGCACCGGGGAGGAGGACGCCCCGCGCATCCGGCTTCTGGTCGAGAACCGGGACGACGACTTCATCGGCGGCGTCCTCATGTCGGCCTTGACCTCCGATCAGATCGCCGAGCACTTCGATATCGAGGTCACGGGAGAAGAGGGAGAAGGCCTGCTCGAGGATCGCCGCGCCGCGGCCCTGCTGCGCATCCCGTCAGGATTCACACGGGATCTGCTCGAGGGTGTCCCAACGGCGGTGGAACTGGTCCGCAATCCCGCCCAGGGGATCCTTCCGGAGATCGCCGAACAGCTGGCCGGTGTCCTGACGGAGATGCTCGACTCTGCGTCACGCACCCTGCGCCGGGATCTCGACCTGTTCTCGGAAATGAGATCGAGCGGCGCGTCGGCTCCGACCGATGATGCGGTCGCATCACTTGCGATTTCGATCAAGAGAACGATCGAAGGGGTCGAGGATTACCTCTTCCCGCCCGCCATTACCCTTGAGAGCGTCACGCTGGAAGCGGCTGGGGAAGAGAGCCGGGGATCGGCCGGCGCGATGGCCACGATCTTTCTCGTCATCCTCCCCGGGGTCGCGGTCTACGCCCTGTTCCTGGTAGGGGATCTCGCCATGCGCGATATCCTGACCGAGGAGGCCGATGGGACCCTGCGGCGCCAGCTCTGCGGTCCGATCGGCACCGGCACGCTGCTGGTCGGGAAGGTCCTCTTCACCGCGACCCTCTCGGGTCTCAGCCTCGTGATCCTCGCGATCGTCGCCGGCCTGGCCGGTGGCCGCGGGTCGAGCCTCCTCGCGTTCCTGGTGCTCTCGCTCGGTCTGATTCTCGCGGTGACCGGTGCCGCCGCCCTCCTTTACGGCTCCGCCGGCACCGAGAGGCGCGCATCAACGATCGGCGCCATCGTTTACCTCGTCCTGGCGTTCGCGGGGGGCAGCTTCGTCAGCCTGGAGAGCCTGCCCGCTCCCGTTCGATCCGTCGCTCCCCTGTCACCGTTCTACTGGGGTACGACCGGCTTCCGGGCGATCCTCGAATCGGGGGCCGGCGTCGTCGACATCCTCCCCAACACCGGCATCCTTGCCCTGATCGGAACGATCTGCCTGCTCGCCGGATCGTTCATGCTGCGGCGCACCGTCGGACGCGGTGTGAACGCATGAGGCGCATCGTTCTTCTGGCCCTCAACGATCTCCGGCTCACCGCGAGCGATCGATCGGCCCTGATCTGGATGCTCCTGATGCCGATCGTCTTCATGTGGTTCTTCGGACAGATGGGCGGCGACGCTCGGGAGGGGCCTCCCAAGGTGGCGCTAGCCGTCGAGGATCGAGACGGCGGATGGCTCGCGCGCGCCTTCGTCGACGACCTCGAGGCCGACCATATCAGTCTCACCGAGGTCGAGCCGTCGGGGGACGACCGTGCTGTGTCAAGCACCAGGACGCTCGTGATACCGAAGGGGTTCAGCCAGGGAGTACTGGCCGGAGAGCAGCAGATCCTGCGCCTCGAGAAAAATGCCGACGCGAATCAGGACTTCTCCCTGACGGCCGAGGTGCACATCATCCGGACGATCGTGCGCACCATCGCCCGGCTCATCGAGCTGCGGCTCACGGCCGATCGGAGGCCCGGCACGCAGGTGACCGCGGCGGAACAGGAATTCCGGAAGCTCGGCGATCGCTCCCCACTGGTCGCCCTCGAAGTCACGACGGCGGGCGCCGGCCGGCCGGTCCCCCGCGGACTGGCGCAAAGCGTGCCGGGAATGCTCACCATGATGGTGCTGATGATGACCGTAATCTACGGCGGGGTCTTTCTCACCATCGAGAAGCGGGACCGGATGCTGCGCAGGCAGATGGCCCTGCCGGTGAGCCGTTCCCACATCTTCCTCGGCAAGCTCCTGGGTCGACTGTTCGTCGCGGGGATGCAGATCGTGATTCTCGTTGTCGTGGGAGGCACGCTCTTTGGCGTCGACTACGGTCGTTCCATAGCCGGCCTGCTTCTGCTCCTCGTCAGCTACGCGATCGCCGTGGCGGCCCTCTCCACGATGCTCGGTGCCCTGCTGAGCACGCCCGAGCAGGCCTCATCGATCGGCTGGATGGTGAGCATGGTGTTGGCGGCGATGGGGGGCTGCTGGTGGCCGAGCGAGGTGATGCCCGGCTGGCTCTGGTCGGCGGCGCACATCCTTCCGACCGCGTGGGCGATGGAGGGGTTCCACGCCCTCATCTCGTTCGGCCACGGCATGGAGGCGGTCCTTCTCCCCAGTGCCGCGTTGCTCGGATTCGGACTGATCTTCTCCGCCGTCGGCGCCCGTTTCCTCAAGCCGGTCTGACCGACCCTCTCCAACCCCAGAAGAACTTCCCCCTACAGGCAGGGGATCGGCGGGCCGGATCGCAGCAAGCCATCGCTGTCCGTCCCGAGGCTCCCCTCCCCGCAGACGCTCGTCCCGGCGGCCAGGTAGGAGAAGAACCGATCGATCGCCGGCGTCGTCGGATCGATCGATTGGGTGTCGGGTGATCCCGACTCGAAGCATGTGAGGACATTCAGATCAAATGGCGCAGCACCCGAGTGATCTCCGCGATAGAGATTGTGGGCACTCGCGAGGGGCGCGGCATCCCAGGTCACCGTCGCGCCGTCCGCCCCGATTGCGAGGGACGAGAGTGGGACGGGGCCCGGTGCCGTGAGCAGGGTCGGGTCGAGCGGATTGCAGTCGCACGGGTCGCCGACGCCGTCGGCATCCGTGTCGATCTGCGCCGCGTTCGCCTCGTCCGGACAGTTGTCAATGGCATCCGGGACAGCATCGCCGTCGGCATCCGCCATTCCGGTGAGCGACAGCACGACGACGTCGTCGATTCCCGCCTCGACGACGCTCCCGTTGGCATCATCCGTGGCGATGAAACGGAAACGGGTCGTCACCGTCGGGAGACCGAATTCGAGCAGGCGGAACTGCCGCGTCGTCCACTGCACGTCCCCTTCGATGTCCGACTGCATCGGCGTCCAGTTCGTCCCCCCATCGAACGAGACCTCGACGACAAACGGATCCTCGTTCGGGCAGGCCCCGAGATGGTTCGAGTACCACTGATTGAACTGCAGGATCGGAAAAACCGCTCCGGAGAGATCCAGAATGGGAGAGACGATCGTCGTCGATCCGCCATCGACATCGTTCTCACCGAGCGCGGTCGGATCGGTCCCCTGGCCGGTCACGAAGCAGAGGGCCCCCCCGGGGGTCGTGCAATCTTCCGGCTGGACCGGCAGGCCGGAGATGAAGGTCCCGAGCGGATCGACCCGCGTCCAGACCCCGGTCGTCGCCTCATCCGGCGCGCCGGGGCTCCAGCCGCGATCGATCTCGAAATCGTCCGCGAAGATCTCCGTGTACCCTCCCGCTGCAATGAAGTGTGCGCGCGTCAGGGTCGACGGCCCACCCGGCCCGTCCACGGTCAATGAGACGGTGTAGAAA
>JAPUIN010000136.1 GCA_027297005.1 Acidobacteriota bacterium | reverse complement strand
CTCGGCTATATCGATTCAATGAACCGTGCAAACCCATGAGGTTCGGTTGAGCAGAGGTCGAGCACGCAGCGCGACGGGAGGGACCCTCCTGGAGCGATTCACCGGCCGGTTCGGGACGACGACTGCCGTGGCACTGGCGCTCGTTGCACAGACGCTCCTGTCGAACAAGGCATTCGGCACGGCGCTCGGGATCGTGCCCGGTGTCTCCCTTTACCTCGTGGCGGCCGTCGTCTATCTGATGTCCTGGCGGGCCCGGGACCGATCCGGCGCGGCGTCCACCTCCGGGGGGGAACCCGGGGGCGCCGGCCACCCGCCGGCGTGGGAGTGGGGGCTCATCATCCTCATCCTGCTCGGCGGCCTTTATCTGAGATTGTACCGGATCGATTTCATTCCGCCGGGCCTCAACAACGACGAAGCGATCAATGCGCTCGAGGCAAGCGAGATCATGAAACGTGACGGGTTCCCGACCGTCACGGAGCGCGGGTTGCAGAGGGAGAGCCTGTTCCATTATCTCGCGGCGATCTCGATGAGGAACGGCGAGCTGCTGTCCAATTTGATGGGCGCCATGCCGGCGGTGTTCGGCCTCCGCACGATCGCCGTGCGCGATCCGGCGGGGCGCGAGATGCTCGAATTGATCTTCCCGCTGCGGGTGGTGTCGATCGGGATCGGGATGATCACCATCCTGGCACTGTACCTGTTCGCCAGGAGCCGGTTCGGTCCGCGGGTCGCCCTGCTCGCCGCGCTGCTCCTGGCGGTGTCACCCTGGCATCTGCTCTACAGTCGCGTCGGCTTGCGCGCGATCCTGGCGCCGCTGTTCGCGATTGCCACAATCGGGTTTTTCCTCAGAGCGATGGAGCGAGGGCGTCGTCCGGATCGTCCGGTCTGGCACACCATCCTGGATCACGCGGCCTGGGGCGTGCTCCTCGGCCTCGGCCTGTGGACCTACACCTCGTTCCGGGTCGTTCCGGTGGCGATCCTCCTCTTCCTGCTGCTGCATCGCTTCGTCGATCCGTCACGGTCGGCGATCGGGTCGGGGGAGCGCCGGCCGATTCTGGTCGGCATCGGCGTCGCCGCCGTCCTGACCGTCCTGAATATCTCTCTCTCGGGACTCGGTCTGCTCGGGTTCTTCCTGCGCGGGGCATACGCTTCGCTTCCGGGAGTGAAGAGCTTCGGCGCCAATCTCCTGCACTCCGTGACGATGCTCAACTATCTGCCGATGCGCTATGGGGTCGTTCAGACGAACGACTTCATCGGCGACGGAGTCAGCGCCGTCTACCCACTGCTGGGGTTCGAGCCGGAGACCGTCCCGGTGGCGGCGTTCGCGACCCTCGGCCTGATCGGGGTTGCCTGGAGTATGACGGGCGGCCGGCGCGAACGCACGCTGGGGTTTCTCGGCCTCACGATCCTGGCGCTCTGGGTTCTCGTGGGACCGACCGGTCCGAGCCTCACCCGGATGCTGCTGCTCGTGCCGTGGGTCTCCCTGCTGGCCGCGCTCGTCGCCTGGCAGATGTTCGACGAACTGTCACGTCTGGCCTGGCGGCCGGGTCGGTGGATCGCCGTGGCCGCCGTCGCCGGGCTGGCCATCGCGGCGCCGGTGCAGGGGTTCCAGCAGCACTTCCTGAGGGTGGGGCGATCCGAGAGGGCGATGAAGTTCTTCTGGCCGACCCAGACGATCATGGGGATCTTCTCCCGCACCGCCGTCCCTCCCGGCTCGATCCTTTATGTCCTGCACAGCTACGGACGCGAAACGATCACCTATCTGATCGGCGATCGCCCCGATCTTTACCTGATCAACGATCCGGCGACGCTCGATCTTCAGGGGATCGGCAACATGAAGCGCAGCGTCGCCTTCGTCATCGAGAAGTCGGAGTACTCCCGGCCGTTCGCCGAGGTGCTGCGTTACCTCATCAATGAATATCGCGCCTACGCCGACGTGCGGGAATACGCTGACCCTCGCTTCGATCCCGACAACATCATCTTCTATCTCTTCGCGATCTCGAAAGACGCGAGCGGCCGCCCGGTCGCTCCACCCGGCGCCGAACCGAGCCTCCTTCCGGGTGCCGGCCCCGATCCGTTCGGGGCGCCGCAGTCGTTCCCCGGAGTACCACCCCCTCCGCCTTAGAGCGTCTCCCGTCGTTGAATTGCGGTCTGCTCCGAGGTGCAGGGGTGCACCCTTCGGACACGGGTCCGCGTTGCTGCGCGACGCTCCCCTCGGCTTGCCTCGCACCGCCGAAATTCCCCCATGCGCCCGGAGGGTTCGGGCGTCGCGGCGCCCCGTACGCGGCCCCACGCTATATCCGGACAGGCTCCTGAGTCTCGCACGGTCCGGTGGGCGCAGGCTCGGCGCCTCAGGGTGTTCGCCATCTAGCGGCGGTGGCCGTTCCGGAACTGGGAACACTTCAGGTGGGTGTCTATTGACTTTCACCTTACTTACACCTATCCTGTCTTTGGTGCCCCGGGGAGGGTTTCCGGGGGTCTCCGGGGGGAGCGTCGTCGGAGGCCCTCCCCGGTCGCGCTCTTCGAAGGTGCATGGCGCGGCGGAGTCGATGCGCACGCCGGAGGGGATATGGCGAAGCTGACGGAACGACAGCGGGCGATCTTCGAGTTCATCAGGGGATACATCAAGGAGCGCGGCATCGCTCCGTCATACGACGAGATCCGCCGGGCTTTCCATTTCCGGTCGTACAACTCGGTCCTGAAGCACCTCAAGCGGCTTGAGGAGAGGGGAGTTTTGAAGAGCCCCTGGAACAACAAGAAGCGGGCGCTGGAACTGATCGAGCCGGTCCCAGCGGCGACCGTCCTGCCGCTTCTGGGACGGGTGGCGGCGGGACGGCCGATCGAGGCGATCGCCACGCCGGAGACGATCGAGGTCCCCGAAATCCTGCTGCGCGGGGAGGGGAACTTCGCCCTCAAGGTCGTCGGCGACAGCATGGTGGATGAGGGGATCCGCGATGGCGACATCGTCGTCGTCAAGCAGCAGCGTGACGCCCACAACGGACAGACCGTCGTCGCGCTGGTCGGCGACGACGCCACGATCAAGCGGTTCTACAGGCGCGGTGGGAAGATCGAACTGCGCCCGGCCAACCCGCGGATGCAATCAATCGTGGTGGAGGAGGGGGATCTGCAGATCCAGGGGATCGTGATCGGGCTGATCCGGAAGTTCCACTGATCGGGGAGTCGGAAGTGGGGATGGCGCCGTGGATCGGAGCGTGCTGTACGTCGACATCGTTGCCTTCCCGATCGCCGTGGAGCGGGTTGTCGCGCCGATTCTCAGGGGCCGGCCGATGGCGGTGGCGCCGCCGGGATCGACACGTGCCACGATCCTGGCCGCCTCGTTGGAGGCGGAGAGGGAGGGGATCTTTACCGGCATGCCTGTGCATGCGGCGCTCAGGCGCTGTCCTGCCCTGCGCGTGCTGCCGAGCAACGAGCCGCTCTACCGCCGCGCCGCGGCCGCCGTGCTGTCGCTCCTCAGTGGGTACACGCCGCTGCTCGAGCCATCGATCCCGGGAGAAGCGTTTCTCGATCTGACCGGGACGAAACGCCTGTTCGGGGA
>JAPUIN010000135.1 GCA_027297005.1 Acidobacteriota bacterium | reverse complement strand
CGGCGCCGGAATATCGTGTTTTAATTTCAGAACGTGCATGGACTACAGGAACTCGAAATGATATTCAATAACGCCGAGCTCTGCAGGCTGATCGTCGGCATCCCCCTCAATCACCTCGACGACGTCATCATAGAACCCCTCGACCAGGACTCGCTCGTTCTCGTCAAGAAGCGTGGCCAGCGCCCGCACCATCCTCCAGGCGGGAGAGGCGACCCAGGCAGCGTTACCGCTGTGAATCGAGCTTCGCGTCGGCCCACCCCAGGCCCCGCCGGAGCAGATCAGCTCGATCAGCAGCGTTCCCTTGACGCCGAGGGGGAGCACGGGCCGCCCGCTGCGCCCCTGGCAGAATCTCGGATAGAGCACGCCATTCGCCTGTTCGAGCGTCGGCCTCCGATCGCGGATCACCTTTGCAAGCGTCGGGCTTCCCAGCTGTTCATCCCCCTCGAGGAGGAAGATCAGGTTGACGGGCGGGCGCCCCGATGTCCGCACGATCGATTCCACCGCCCGGAGCACGCCCCAGAGCGGTCCTTTGGGATCGCAGGCCCCGCGTGAAACAATGCACTCCCCGACACCGTCCACGCTTCGCGTCCGCCCGGAGTAAGGCGGAGCCGACCAGTCGGCCCCTTCCGGTGGCACGATGTCATAGTTCCGGTAGATGACGAGGGTTTCCGGCGCCCCCGCATCGAGCGACCCGTACACGAACGGCATGTCACCGTAATCGAGCAGAACGGCACGACCTCCCAGCCGCTCGATCTCGTCTTTCAAGTAACGCGCCATCTCCTCACACTGTTCGCGGCGGGTCACGACGTTTTCGATCCTGAGGATCGCGCGCAGGTCATCGAGTTGCTTCTCGAAGCCCGAATCAATCCATGCAAAGGCGCGGGCGTCGTCCCTTTTCTTCCCCCCGCCTCTGGCGGGTCGATTGGTCGTCACCGTCTTCCCTCGTCCATCCGTCTCCGGGGCGCACGTACCCCTGCCTCCCGCGCCAGGGAAGCCTGCCGATCGTGCCGTCCCGTGCGGGAACCCGGCCGAAGCGGAAAGGCGATCACCCGCGCGGGCGGTCGCTCAACGCCACCAATAGGGAAATCGATAGGAGGGGAGGCACTCGTCGTGCGGAACGATCCGGTCCGCCTCGCGTACAGTGATGCCCGCAAATCCATCCTCGCCTGCGGATCGAATGTACACGATAAATCTCCCAGGATCAGTGCCATAAGTTTACGTCAGAGCATACGACCTGTCAATCGGTTGCCGCGTCTGAGGAGTCGGCCGGGATTGGCTGCAGCTCATCCTCCCCCCCGCCGCGAGCGCCCCCCACCCCTCCGGGGTGAGCCCCCCTTGCCTGACGAACGGCGCCGTCCGACCGGCTTTGATTTTCGGAGCGACCCGCCGGTCGGCCGCCGTCTCTTCCCGGCCCGGCTCCGGATTCCGGTCGCCGGTGGACGACCCGCCCCCTTCCGCCGGGCAATCCCACCCCCCGGCGCTGCTCCCCCGCCACCCAGCGCCGCGAGGACGGCATGGCGCATCGTCTCGACCGGCGGCTCTTCCCCCGTGAACAGCCGGAACTGCGCGGCGCCCTGCTCCACGAACATGTCGACGCCAGTGAGAATCCTGGCGCCGCGGGCCCGCGCCCGTCGCAGAAAGAGCGTCTCGGGCGGGTTGTAAACGATGTCGTAGACGCAGGAGGCCGTGACCCACTTGTCGGGGATCGGGCTTGCGTCTGACTGTGGCGCAAGTCCCACTGACGTTGCATTGATCAGGACATCGCACACATGTCCTTCGAGGCTCCGCCATGTTCGGCTTCGCGCACCGAATCGGGTCGCCAGGGATCGTGCCCGCGATTCGGTCCGGTTAAAGATCGTCACTTTCGCGCCCGCCTCCGTCAAACCATGGAGCAGGGCCCGGGCCGCCCCACCGGCCCCGAGCAGGGCCACCGTTGCGCCATGCAGCGACATGGTCCGCCGCAGCGGGGCAACGGCCGCCTCCGCGTCGGTGTTATACCCCTTCATCCGGTTCCATGACTTCACGACCGTGTTGACCGCCCCGATGGCGCGCGCGATGGGGTCGATCTCGTCCAGGTAAGGGACGATGGTCTCCTTGTGCGGCAGGGTCACGCTCAGACCGGAGATCGGCAGCTCCGAGAGGAGAGGCAAGAACTCCGCCATGCTGCTCGCCTCGAATGGCAGGTAGCGGTAGTCGAGGCCCCGGGCGGCCAGGGCCGCGTTGTGCATCGCCGGCGAAATTGAGTGCCCGACCGGTGAGCCGAGGAGACCAAGAATCCGGGTCTTCGGGCCTATCGACTCGAAGTGATATCGGTCGAACAGATCCTCCAGGGGGATCTGCCCTGGCGCGCTCGCCGGCGCTCCTCGGAGTGGCGCGAAGATCCCGGCCGATCCCCAGCTCGGGGCCAGGATCCGGCTCGGAATCCCCTTCGATCCCATGCAGAAGGCGATCAGCGTACCGGGATCCCCTCCCTGCAGCAGATCGCGGATGCGCAGATTGTCGGTGAGGGCATCGGCGAACGTGACGATCTTCAGCAGTGCCCCGTGCCCCACCGACTCCATCAGTTTACGGATCTCCTGTAGATCGGTGGGAGTCGATTCGAGATCGTGATGGGAGAGGATCACTCTGGAGCGACCGCGGCGGTGCAGCAGAGGCAAATCCTCGCTGCCGAACTCGAGA
>JAPUIN010000134.1 GCA_027297005.1 Acidobacteriota bacterium | reverse complement strand
CGGCGCAGATGTCGAGCTCGGTGATCCCCGGCTTGATGCAACGGATCCCTGCTTCGATGCCAATATCGGCCATGCGCGCCGCCGTTCTCGTGTAGGCGATCTCCTGCGGCGACTTGACCGTGCGGATCTCGCGGATGATGTCGGAAGCGTCGACGACCTTCACGCTTTCCTTCTGGATCGCCGCCTGGAAAGCCTGGCTCAACGCCGGAGAGGGATGATGGCTCCACTTCTCGAGCCCGATCGTTCCCTTCAGCCAGCCGCGCTTCTTCAGCTCGCCGACGATTGCGGCCGCCGGATCCTCATTCGAGCCGTACTTGTAGATGAAGTAATCGGTGGCGATCGAAGTCTGCCGCGCCAGCAGTTCCTCGTCGCTGCACTCGAAATGGGCGAAGGTATCGCGGTCCTTGTGCACCAGGATGCCGTTGAGGGAGTCACGGCTGTACCAGACCATCTGATAGCCGGACAGGTAGAACATGCTTTCCGGCGCGGAACAGTACAGGAGATCCACGTTCGCCCGGTCCATCGCCTGGCGGACCCGATCGAGCCGCTCCCGGTATTCTCCGAGTGAGAACGGCACCTCCAGCTCGTAGGCAAAGATCTTCGACGCATCTCGATAGAGGGATGGCTTCATTGGACCTCCCGCGCAGTCTTTCGTCGTCAAACGGTCATTCGTGCTTTGGATGTTCCTAGCATAGAAACTCACTGGCACGCTGTCAATCAAGGTGGACGGCCGCGCCGGCGACGACCTTCCCCCCGCCCCGACTGACCTGTTCGGGGTATCATCGGGGCCCTTTCAGCTATCGTTCCGAAGCGCCGGCTCGCACCGACCAGGGGATCGGCTCGGACGAGGATAAGGAGAAAACATTGAGAAGCAGGCACACCGTCCGTCGAATAGAAGCGTTTCTTGCGGCTTCGGTTCTCACGTTCGCCACGGCATCGTCCGCCGAGGCAAGGGGCCGCACCCTCGAATTCCAGCGCAACGAGCACGGCGACGTGAGCGGGTTTCTGATGCACGCCGACCCGATCCGCGACATCGGGTTCATTAAGGTCCCGAAGAACTGAACCCTGCACGACAGGAGGTGTTTCGATGCCGTCTCTGCAAAACTTCTGGTCGGAGACCCGGCAGCTCGTCTCGATGCAACGCATCTTCATCCTTGCAGGCGTGCTGAACATCGCAGGGATCCCTCTTTTTTCACTGGGGTTCACAAATCGATACCTCGTAGAGCTGTACCCCTCGGTCTTCTCGATGTTCGGGCTTTACACCATTATTCTCTGGGGGATTGCCTACATCGTCGCGGCACCGCGGTACGGCCGGTTTCCGGGAATCGTTCTCGTCTTCGCGCTCGAGAAGCTGGGGTACGGGCTCACCTGGCTCCCCTGGATCGTCCAGCATGGCGGGGATCTGGGAGCGATCTTCGAGCGCTCCTGGCTCACCGGCCTCTTCTACGTGATCTACGGTCCGATCGATCTCGGGTTTGGACTGTTCTTCGTCTGGGTTTTCATACAACATCGCAAGGGGGCATCCTGAGAATGAGGCTCCTCACCCTCGGATCGCCACGCGGGCGTGCCTGACTTCCAGCCGGACGTGCGATAGCACCGAATGCCGGGGCGGCGGTGCAGGTTTAGAAATTGTACCCGAGGCCGATGTTGACCCGATCGACGGCCCTCTGATCCCCCTGATTGAAATTCTGGGCCTCGACCGTCACGACGATGTTGGGGATTGGTCGGTAGCGTACGCCGCAGGTCTTCACCGTCATGTCGTTGGCCGGGTCGGAGCTGAATCCGCCGGCGACCTCAAGCTGGGTGTCGAGGTCTTCGTAGCGGCAGAATGGCCGGACCTCCTGGCGCGTGTTCAGTGGATAGAGGACGTTGACGGATCCTTCCACGTACCAGCCGTGCATCCGCTCTCCGATAGCCGTCATGCCGGTGCCATCGATCGCCAGGCTGATCTCCCCCGCGTCGCTCAGGATGCCGCGCGCGAAGAGCCCGCGGAAACGCGCGCTCCTCCATTCGTACTGGCTGTGGATCTCCCAGAGCGAAAAACGCCCGCCCGGGAAGCCGGTCGTCCCCTGCCCCGTCTTGCCCGTGAAGAACGAGACGCCGACCAGCAGGTCCTTGATCGGCTGATAGTCGACACGGCCGCTCCACGCGAGATCCGACGCCTTCGCGTTCGACCCATTCTGTCGCCCTGAGGTGATCCCCCCGGCCCCGGTGAAGCCGGACGCATTGAGACTGTTGGTCAGGTAGAGACGGTAGGTGACCCTGTTCCACGCCTCGCCGTACACGCCGATGCCGTTCTCGCGCCACGTCGTCGGGATAATCCGCTGCTCCACCTCGGGACGGCGGGCGCCATGGAAACTCTGCGGCTCGTGCTGCTCGTTCAGGAAACCGACCGGCAGCAGCAGCAGCCCACCGCGGAACCCGAGGGTTTTCTTCCACGAATAATCGAGGTAGGCGAACTCAACGGCGATCTCACCGGAGCCACCGCTACCGTCGACCTCGGCGTGCCGCAATTCGATCGCCGAGTTGAAGACGAAATGATCGTCGAAGCGGTAGCCGAAATAGGTGACCGCCCTCACGAAATCGGCTTCGCTGTTCATGCTCGCCGGGGTGTCGTCGTCCCTCCGGTCGGTGAAGTTCACGAACAGCATGTCGCCGTAGCCGCCGATCGTCAGGCCGGACTTCGTCGCGTACACCTTCGACGCGGCCGGCGCGAACCCGTTGATCGGTTCAACGGGCACGGGGACCCGGATCCTCTCGGCTTTGAGCCGCAGGATCTCCAGCGTGAGCGCTTCGACCTTTCTTTCCAGGGCCATCAGCGCGGAGGTGGACGGCG
>JAPUIN010000133.1 GCA_027297005.1 Acidobacteriota bacterium | reverse complement strand
TTGCGGATCGGCTGGCGGAGCATGGCGCGGGAGCCTCCGCATTCGCCGACTGGTGGGCGTACAAGTTCGAAGTCTATGACGCCATTCCCCATAACGGTGCGCTCATGCACGAGCAGGGTGTCGTCGTGTCATTCAACTCCGACTCTGACGAGTTGGCGCGGCACCTCAACACCGAGGCGGCGAAGGCCGTCAAATACGGCGGCGTGTCACCCGCGGAGGCCCTGAAGTTCGTCACCCTCAATCCGGCGAAGCAGCTTCACATCGATCATCGCGTGGGATCGCTGGAGTCCGGAAAAGATGCGGACTTCGTGGTATGGAGCGGCGATCCGCTCTCGACCCTGACCGCTTGCAGGGAGACCTGGATTGACGGCCGTAAATACTTCGATCGCGGTGAGGATCTGGCGCGGCGCGAACAGGTTCGCAAGGAGCGCGCGGAGCTGATTCAGGTCCTGCTGAAGGAAGATGCTGGTGGCAAGAAGAAGAAGGGCGAGAAGAAAAAGAAGGACGGGCCCCATGAAAAGCAGCGGCCACAATACTCGTGCAGGGGAATCCTCGAGAGAGGTGGTTATCATGAAGATCGTTAGCATCATTGCAGTCGCCGCGTTACTGGGGACGAACCTGGCCGGCGCCTCGGACCAGATCCCGGCGCCGGGTCAATCTCAGATCCTGGCGCTACGTGGTGCGACCATTTATCCGGTCTCTGGACCACCGATCCCGGGAGGCACGATTGTGCTGTCCGGCGGAAAGATCACCATGCTGGGGAGCAGGGTCGCTGTGCCGGATGGCGCTGAAGTGATCGACGTATCGGGTAAACGGATCTATCCCGGGCTGATCAATGCGTATACCTCCATCGGGCTGACTGAAATCGGATCGGTCCGGGGCACACGTGACATGAGAGAAGTGGGTCGCATCAATCCGAACGTTCGGGCCGAGGTGTCCGTCAATCCGGGCAGCGAGATCATCCCGGTGACGCGGGCCAACGGAATCACCATGGCCCTTTCGGCACCTGCCGGTGGCACCATCTCGGGCCGCTCCGCCATGCTGATGCTGGATGGGTGGACCTGGGAGGATATGGTCTTGAAGGCTTCCGTTGGACTCCATGTTACCTGGCCTCGCATGACCATCTCCCACGCCTGGTGGATGCGTGATTCCGAAGAGAAGCAAAGAGAGAATCGACAGAAATCGCTCGATGCGCTCTTCGGCGCATTTCGGGACGCGCGAGCGTACATGAAGGCTCGTGCATCGAACGGACGACGCAGCACACCCCGTCATCCCACCGATCTCCGCTGGGAAGCGATGATCCCGGTGTTCAAGAAAGAGATGCCGGTGATCGTGACGGCCAATGGTGTCAGGCAGATCCAGGCGGCTGTGGCCTGGGCCAAGACCGAGGGTCTGAGGCTCGTTCTCGTCGGCGGTGCCGACGCCTGGCGCGTGGCCGACCTCCTCAAGGAGAGAGACATACCGGTCATCGTGGGCGGCACACACCTTACGCCACGCCGCCGCTGGGAGGACTATGACTCTCCCTATACCCTTCCGCTCAAGCTCCACGAAGCGGGCATCCGCTACTGCATCAGTAGTGCAATGGGATTCTCTGGATCGGGCGAGGCGTCGAACGCACGCAACATGCCATACGAAGCGGCTACTGCCGCCGCGTACGGACTACCTCAGGACGAGGCGCTCAAGGCGATCACGTTGTATCCCGCGCAGATCCTGGGCGTGGATGATCGCGTGGGCTCACTGGAAGTAGGGAAGGACGCCACGCTCATCGTCACCGACGGCGATCCCCTGGAGACGCCCACCCACGTGGAGCGCATGTACATCCAGGGCCGGAACATCGATCTCACCAGCCGCCACACCATGCTGTACGGAAAGTACAAAACAAAGTACAACCAGAAGCGATAGGGGAAGGTGCAGACATTCCTCCAGATTGACCTGACCCTGATTCCCGCATCTACCTTGACAGGGTCCTAGCCCTTCGGCGCCGCGTCGCGCAGATCCCGGAAGGCGTCCTTCAGGCTGCCGTAGGCCGACCCGACCGTTCCCCCCTCGAACGCCCGGATCAGAACGCGCCGGCCCGAGGATCGATCAAGACGCAGGTACTCGTACTCGGGTCCGGTAATCTGCGGGACGACCAGGGCGGGGAGGGAGTCGACCTCGGCCTCCTCGAGCGTCTCCTTGAACCCCTGCGCTTCCTCGAGCGGGATCTCGTGCTCGATCTCCCCCTCCTCCTCCCGGTGGATCGTGAGAGTGGCGTGCGTCGTCCAGATCTTGAGAATCAGGTGTTCGCCGCCGGCGACCGGCACCGCGATGTCGTGGATCAGGTAACGGCTGAGCAGAGCGTGGACCTCATTCGGTCCGCCCTCGCGGAGAACCTCCTCACGCAGGAGCGCCTCCCACACCTCGAACGTCATGTCGCGGATGGCGCCGTTCGTCCGCGGCGGCGAAGGGCGAAAGCCGAGGATGATCGGCGCGCCCGGCATGTGCGACCGGACCAGGTCGCGGGCCTCCTCCGAGTCGTCGCTCTCGAGGTAGCGCCGGGCGGCGCGGCCGAGGAGCGTTCCGCGCTCGAGCAACCAGTCTCCGACCCGGGCCACGGGGATCGAATCGCGCGCGAGGGCGGCGGCCGCCAGCATCGCAGCGAGCGCTTCGGGATCGGATCCGTCCAGGAACGCGACCCGCGCATCGTCGTCTACCGCGAGGACCGCCGCGAACCCGGCGAGGGCGCCACCTGACTCACGCCAGCGCTTCAGGGTGCGCGCGTGATGCTTCGCCACAACCTCCCGTGCGGAGAGGAGGGCCACCAGGTCACCGACTTCGCCGCGCCCGCTCTCAATCCGTTCGAGCATCCA
>JAPUIN010000132.1 GCA_027297005.1 Acidobacteriota bacterium | reverse complement strand
ATGCAAACCCGCTGTCAGCGGCAAATGCGACGCCGATAAACAGTTTCGGGAATGAGGAATCCTTCAATGGACAACGCCCCCGCGAGGGCGTTGAAGGACTGAGCCAAACCGGCCCCGAACAGCAGGCCGCGAGGCTCCGGGTGCCAATCACCCTGGACGCTGTCGCCGACGTCTCCATGACCCACGGACCGAGCGAGATTCGCCGCATCGGAGCACAGCGAGCCGCCGTTGTCGAGGCAAATTTGGCGGGTAGGGACCTGGGAAGCGTGTCTCGCGAAATCGATGCTGAACTGCTGGCCCTGCGCGATGACGTCGCTGCCGAAACAATCATGATGCTCGCGGGACAAAACCAGGAGCTCGAAAGCTCCCATGGCAGCCTGCTCTTCGCAATCGGTCTGGCGGTGTTCTTGGTCTACCTGGTGATGGCGTCAGAGTTCGAATCCTTCATTCACCCGCTGATCATTCTCTTCACGGTCCCTCTGGCGATCGTGGGGGTGGTCTTGTCTCTCTTCGTAACACGGACCACGATCAGTGTTATAGTGCTTCTCGGAATCATCGTTCTCGCCGGTATTGTGGTCAATAATGCGATTGTGCTGGTCGACTACACGAACCAGTTGCGCCGGCGGGGTCTGTCCCGCCGTGAGGCCCTGCTCGAAGCCGGACAAGTTCGTCTGCGGCCCATTTTGATGACGACGATCACAACCGTCCTCGGCTTGGCGCCCATGGCGGTCGGTTGGGGAGAGGGCTCCGAGGTCCGCGCTCCGATGGCCATTACGGTAATGGGCGGCTTGATGTTTTCGACCGCGCTGACGTTGCTCCTCATCCCAGTGGTTTACGAACTGCTCGACCGAAGATACCTTGTGCCCGCCGCGACGGACCTGAGTTTCGATTCTGGGACAGGAGAGCCCGCCGAGGCCGATTAAGGAGGGGAAAATGGACGATCCGAGGAAGGAAGAATCCGTTCCGGCGCCCGCGCCGAACGCCCCTGGGGGGAAGAGCGCCGTTCTCGGGATCGCGAGTTTCTCGATCCGCTATCCCGTCACGATCTGCATGCTGTTCGTTCTTGTCGTCACGCTCGGCGTCATCTCCGTAACCCGCATTCCCCTGGTCTTGATGCCAGCCATGGATTACCCGAACCTGTCGATTTGGATACCTTATGAGAACGCCTCGCCGGGACAGGTGCAGGAGTCGATCACCAAGCCGTTGGAGGAAGTGCTGAGCACAATCCCGGGCGTCCAGCGGATGAGTTCGCGCTCCACGCGAAACAATGCGAGCGTCAACCTGTACTTCGATTGGGGCCAGGACATCAACATCATCCGTAACCAGGTACGGGAGAAGGTGGACCAGATTCGCGCCGAACTTCCGGATGACATCGGTCACATTTCTATCCGGAACTGGGGCACCGACGACCGGCCGATCTTGGGCGGGAAGATTGCCTCCAAGCAGAACCTGAGAAAGTCGGGCGACCTCCTCGAATTGACACTCAAGAAGCCGCTGGAACGGGTTCCCGGCGTGGCCGAGGTGGAGTTGTGGGGCGCGCAGCACAGAGAGATTGATATCAACCTGCGTCTCAACGACGTCAAGCGCTACCGCGTGGACGTCGACCGGCTGTTCAGTCGGCTGGACACACTCAACCAGAATCGCTCCGTGGGCCGCGTCGAAGAGGCCGGCAATCAGTTCAACACCATGCTCAGGGGCTCCATGACATCGGTCGACGAGATCAACAACTTCCCTGTTAACCAGCGCGGACTCCGCCTGCAAGACATCGCCGACGTCTCCTACCAGCACCCCATGTCCACCGGCGGCAACACTCTCAACGGTATCGAGGCGCTCGGCTTCAACATCAAGAAGAACTCGAACGCCAACACGGTGGACGTGGTGAATCGGATCCAGGCGGAGCTTGAAAGGATTCGGCGGGACCCGCGGCTCGAGGGCGTCGAGCTCCTGGTCTGGAGGAACTCCGCCGAAGAGATCATCAAGTCTTTGTCCGGTCTCCTCAGCGCCGGAACCATCGGTGCGCTACTGGCTGTCGGCGTGCTGATGCTCTTCGTCCGGCGCCTGAGCGTCACGCTCATCATCGGCCTGGCTATCCCGTTCTCAATGGTAGCCGCGGTCGGTTTCCTCTACCTCTGGGGCAAGACGCTGAACTCGATGACCATGCTCGGCTTGATGTTGGCCGCCGGCATGTTGGTCGACAACGCGGTAGTGGTCCTCGAGTCCATCTATCAGAAACTCGAACAGGGAATGGACCGGGTCACGGCGGCGCAAGTCGGCACGCGGGAGGTGGCGAACGCTGTGATCGCGGCGACCCTGACGTCGATCATCATCTTTGTCCCTCTGGTATTCGGGCCGCAAACGGATTTCTCCATCCGGCTCGCGCATACTGGATCGGCGATCATCTTCGCACTCATCTGTTCGCTGTTCATCTCTCTCACGTTGATCCCTCTGGCGCTCGCCCGGATCGTCAATATCGATGTGAATCGGCGCTCGCGCTGGCAGCAGTGGATCATTGATACAGTGTCGCCGGCGTCTCTCCGGATCGGAAGAAAAATCTTCCGCCGCGGCGGCTCGCCGGCGGGCCCGGCTTCAGCGATCCCGTCCCAGTCTCGCCGCACCCCCGTCACCGACTGGTATCTGAGGCTCGTCGGATGGCCGCTGAGGAACCGCCTCCTGGTCGGGTTGTTGATCGTCCCTCCCGTGGCCGGGCTCTCGCTGTGGCTCCTCATAAACAAGGTTCCCGACAACACCCCGGAAGCCCAGGACCTCAAGTGGATCGACATCAAATACGATTTCTCCGAGAATTTCCACTACGCCAAGATCGGGCGGGACTACGTCAACCGGGTTGAGAGCTTCCTTCTTTCCAACAAGGAGCGCCTCAAGATCACCGACGTGCAGAGCGACTTCGGCAACAACTACGCTGGAACATCTGTCCACTTCGACAAGGAGACAATGACACTGGAGGACGTGCAGCGGACCCGCAACGAAATCAAGAAGGGGCTCCCCGTGATCCCGGGCGCCAAGATTAGCGTGGGCGGGGGCGCCGGGCAGAACCGCAATTGGATCAGTGCGAACCTCTATGGTGACGATCCGAGAATCCTGCAGGAGTTGACCACGGAGGTCCGGAAGCGTCTCTTGGCCCGGCCGGACTTCTCGAATGTCTATATGAATCGCCGGGGAGCGGAGGAGGAAGTTCAGATCCACCTTAACCGTGAATTGGCGCGAAAGTATGGCATCTCGCCCGAATCGGTCTCCCGATTGCTGTCCATTATCCTCCGGGGCAGAAGGCTGCGAGGTTTACGCACGCCGCGGGGAGAGGTCGAAATATGGGTGCGATTGCAGAGTGAGGACCGCGAAAGCAGGGACGACCTGGCGTCCCTGATCGTGGGACGGGGGCCGGAGGGCCAGGAGATCCTGCTGTCTCAGGTTGCCGACATGCCCGTGGAACAGGTCCCGGGGACTCTGCAGCGGGAGGACCGCAGAACCTACTCGGGCTTCTCCGCCGTTTACTCCGGCGACAAGCGGCGCGAGGGTAAGAGGATCGTGGAAGACACGCTCAATCTGATCGACTACCCCGAGGGCTACGGCTGGAGCTACGGCTTCTGGACGAAGCGGGAAGACCAGGAAGACAAGGACTTCGTCTTCAACATCCTGCTGGCGCTGTTCATGGTCTACTTCGTGATGGCCGCGCTGTTCGAATCCCTGACCCACCCGCTCGCCATCATGTTTTCGTTGCCGTTCGCCGTGCTCGGCATTGTCGCGTTCCTCATGCTCACCGGCTCGCCGTACAACTGGATGGCCCGGACCGGTAGTCTCGTGCTGGTCGGGATCGTGGTCAACAACGGCATCGTGCTGATCGATCACATCAACAACCTGCGCCGGAAAGGCATGCCGCGGTCCGAAGCGATCCAGAAAGGTTGCCGTGAGCGGTTCCGCCCGATCGTGATGACCGCCAGTACGACGGTCGTCAGCCTGATCCCCCTGGCGTTCGGTAGTGGAGGGATGCTGGGGATGCGTTACTTCCCAATGGCGCGAACATTGATAGGCGGCATGTTGGCGTCAACTATCCTGACGCTGATCGTATTGCCCACCTACTACAGCTTGTTCGACGACATGGCTGTGTGGGCAAAGCAAACCTGGCGGGCCACGAAACCAACGCCGAAGCGCCGCCCGGAAGGTGCCGCGACCGGAGACTGAGACTGATCCTCTACCGCTGGTCAGATCTTGAAGGACACGGTTACGTGGACGAGCTATTCATCACGATCTGCACAAACGTCGGCATCAAAACAACCGTGCCGCCCTCACCGAGCTTGTCGGTGATGCGGTAATGCGAGATGGTCTGGCCAATCATGCCTGCCTTGACCTGTCGGAATTGTACCGCCG
>JAPUIN010000131.1 GCA_027297005.1 Acidobacteriota bacterium | reverse complement strand
TCGGGGGGGGAAGCCGCCGCGCACGCGGCGGAGTCCGCAGGGGGGCCGACCTGCGCTACGATCTGCAGATCGATTTTCTGGAAGCGGCGCGCGGTATGGAAACCGAACTGAAGATCCCGCGCCTCATAGCCTGTGACGCGTGTCGGGGCTCCGGCTCAAGGGGTGGCTCGCAGTCGACCTGTTCAACGTGCGGAGGCCGCGGCCAGACCATTCACCGCCAGGGGTTCTTCACCCTCAGTCGGACGTGCGGCGCCTGTGGCGGAACCGGGCGGATCGTGGCGGATCCCTGCAACACTTGCGCCGGCGAGGGGCGACGGCGCCATGTCCGCCGCCTCAAGGTCAAGATCCCGGCCGGAGTCGACACCGGCATGCGCCTGAGGGTCCCGGGCGAGGGGGAGGGGGGCCTGCAGGGCGGTCCCGCCGGTGATCTTTACGTCGTCATCTCCGTTGGGGAGCACCCCAGTTTTCAACGCGACGGAGCCCACCTTCACGTCGCCCATGCGATCACGATCACCCAGGCGGTCCTCGGCGCAGAGATCGAAATCCCGACCCTGGAGGGCATGATGCGATACTCCATTCCCCCCGGAACGCAGAGCGGGACCACCTTCCAGCTGCGCGGAAAGGGACTTCAGCGTCCGAACGGCGGGCCCAACGGCGATCTGTACCTGACGACGACGATTCGTGTCCCCGAGCGGCTCACGAAAGAGCAGCGCAAACTGTTTGAGAATCTCTCCGAAGTCGAGTCCCCCGCCGGCGCGTATCCCAGGGACCTGTTTGATCGCGTGCGGAACATCTTCAATTGATTCGCCTGCGCCCGGGCGAACGGGCGATCCTGACGGAATTGCTGGTGGTGGACGAGAAGGTCATCCTCGCCATGCCCTTGCGGCTTCGACAGCGACCACCATCGCTGCTGCGGAGCCGTCTCCCATCGGCCCTGCGCGTCGAGCGGGAACTGGATTGCGGCACGACTTGATCGCGCTGGAGCGGCTGCCCTATACTCGCCGGGCCCGCTGTCTTTTCACATGCATTATCCCTGAGACAAAGTTCGACGGGGGAAGATGATGCCCCTCACGAAGACCGATAGCATCTGGATGAATGGCCGCCAGGTCCCCTGGGACCAGGCGAACATCCACATTCTCTCCCACGTCATTCACTACGGCTCCTGCATCTTCGAGGGGATCCGCTGCTACAAAACGGCGAAGGGGCCGGCCGTTCTGCGGCTGCGCGAGCACGTGGCGAGGTTGTTCGATGGCTGCGCCATCTACCGAATGCAGGTGCCGTTCTCCCGCGAGGCGATCGAGTCGGCGATCCTTGAAACGATCCGTTCCAACAAAATGGAGGAGTGCTACATTCGTCCAATTGTCTACCGAGGGTACGACTCCATGGGAGTCGACCCCTCTCCCTGCCCGATTGATGTTGCCATCGGGGTCTGGCCGTGGGGGGCCTATCTCGGGCATGAGGCGATCGAGAAGGGAGTCGACGTCATGGTCTCCTCCTGGCGCCGCTTCGCCCCGGACACGCTGCCTGCGATGGCCAAGGCGGGCGCGAACTACATGAATTCGCAGCTCATCAAGATGGAGGCGACGGCCAACGGCTATGTCGAGGGGATCGCCCTCGACGTCTCCGGCTTCGTCAGCGAGGGGAGCGGCGAAAACATCTTCGTTGTCCGGCAGGGGCGGCTCCACACGCCCCCTCTCACCACCTCGATCCTGGCCGGGATTACCCGGAGCTCCGTCCTGCAGCTGGCCGCCGACTCCGGGATCCCGGTCGTGGAGTCTCCGATTCCCAGGGAGATGCTGTACATTGCCGACGAGGCCTTCTTCGTTGGGACCGCCACCGAGGTGACGCCGATCCGGAGCGTCGATCGCATCACCATCGGCCGGGGCGGACGTGGGGAGATCACCACGAAATTGCAGGCCGAGTTCCATGCCCTGATCCGGGGCGAGAAGCCGGATCGCCACGGCTGGCTGACCCACGTCTGAACGGCCCTCCCCAGCCGGGTTCGGCGCCGGCCGGCCAGCCCGGATCGGTCTCCTCGCGATAGACCCCGGCGGGAAATCCGGGCTAACAGTCAGAGAACAAAGCCCCTTCCTTGACGGGTCCCCCGTCGGAACCTAGATTGCAAGATGCGACTCCACAGCCTCACGTGCGCGTGGAGGAGGACGGACCGTGCATATCAACGATCTGCTCAAGATCGCGATCGAACGCAAGGCGTCCGACCTGCATCTCAAGGTCGGCAGTCACCCGGTGATCCGTATCAACGGGCGCCTGTCGCCGCTCAGCGAGCTCAACCGGATGTCGCAGGAGGACACGATCGCGATGGCGTTCAGCGTCATGAGCGGGCGCCAGAAGCAGAAATTCAAGGACCACTACGAGATCGACCTGGCCTACTCGGTCCCTGGCATGGGGCGATTCCGCGTCAACATCTTCCAGCAGCGCGGCACCGTCGGGCTGGTGCTGCGTGTCATCCCGGCCAAGATTCTCACCGTCGACGAGCTGCTGCTGCCCCCCATCATGAAGACCATTGCGGACGATCGCCGCGGGCTGATCCTGATCACCGGAACGACCGGCTCCGGGAAGTCGACGACGCTGGCCGCCGTCATCGACTACATCAACACGCAGCGCTCCGAGCACATCATGACGATCGAGGACCCGATCGAGTTCCTGCACAGGGACAAGAAGAGCCTCGTCAACCAGCGCGAAGTCGAGGTCGATACGAAGTCATTCGCCACCGCGCTGCGCTCGGCCCTGCGTCAGGATCCGGACGTCATTCTGGTCGGTGAGATGCGCGACTATGAGACGATCGAGACTGCCCTCACCGCCGCCGAAACTGGCCACCTCGTCCTGTCGACCCTGCACACCCTGGACGCGACGGAGACCGTCACGCGGATCATCTCCGTCTTCCCGCCTCATCAGCAGAAGCAGATCCGGCTGCAGCTCGCCAGCGTGCTTCGGGCCGTTGTCTCGATGCGGCTGCTTCCGCGCGCGGACGGGAATGGCCGGGTGCCGGCCATCGAAATCTTGAGGACCACCAACTACATCCGCGACTGCATCGAGAATAAGGACAAGACGAAGATGATCCACGACGCCGTCGCCCAGGGAACCTCCCAGTACGGGATGCAGACCTTCGATCAGTCGATCTACAACCTGTTCAAGAAGGACCTGATCACCATGGAGGAAGCCCTGCGCCGCGCCACCAACCCCGATGAATTCAAGCTGCGGCTTCAGGGGATCGAATCGACGGCGGATATGTCGCATCGGGAGATGGAAAACACCCTCAAGACCGGGTTTGGAGAAGGAGCTGCCGCCGGTGGCGGATCGGTCTTTGATCTCTCCCGCGCCCATGGCGCCGGCGGCTCGCGCAAAAAGTAGCGACGTGGTCCTCGGGATGAGCAACCCGCCGGCCGTCTCCTTCCTCCTCCCCCCGTCCCCTTTCTCGAGGTCTCCGGCCGATCGAGCGCCGTCCCGCCGGCGGGGTATAATGACGCCCCTTTCAGGACGGGATATGAAGAGGAAAAAACAGACAGGACACGATATCCGCGGCGCGTTTCTCGATTTCTTCGCCCGCCATGGTCACCAGGTCCTGCCTTCGTCCTCCCTCATCCCGGCGCAGGACCCCACCCTGCTGTTTACCAACGCGGGGATGAATCAATTCAAGGACACGTTTCTCGGGGCGGAAAGCCGTCCGTACAGTCGCGCCGCCACGTCGCAGAAGTGCATGCGGGTCTCTGGCAAGCATAACGATCTCGAGCAGGTGGGAAGGACACCGCGACACCATACCTTCTTCGAAATGCTCGGCAACTTCTCGTTCGGGGATTACTTCAAGAAGGAGGCGATCGCGTTCGCATGGGAGCTCCTGACGAAGGTCTACGAACTGCCGGCCGATCGGCTCTGGGCGACGGTTTATCATGAAGACGACGAGGCCTACGGCGTCTGGAAGCGCGACGTCGGTCTCCCCGTCTCGCGCATCGTCCGTCTGGGGGAGAAGGACAACTTCTGGTCGATGGGGGAGACCGGGCCTTGCGGTCCGTGCTCCGAGATCCATATCGATCGCGGGGAACGGAAGGGTTGCGGCCGCGCGAAATGTGACCCGGGACATGATTGCGGGAGGTTCATGGAGCTGTGGAACCTCGTGTTCATGCAGTTTGACCGCAAAGAGGATGGGAGTCTTGCGCCGCTGAAGAAAACCGGCGTCGATACCGGCATGGGCCTCGAGCGAATCACCGCCGTGATGCAGGGTGTCGAGAGCAACTACGAGACTGACCTGCTCGCGCCGATCATTGCGGCGGCCGGCGACCTGACGGAGCGCCTTGGCGGTCGACCCGATGCGCTGTCTCCCGCCGATCGCGAAATCGCCTTTCAGGTCATCGCCGATCACGTCCGCGCCATGACGTTCCTGATGTCGGATGGCGTCGTGCCGAGCAACGATGGCCGCGGCTACGTGCTGCGGCGCATCATGCGCCGAGCGATCCGGTTCGGCCGCTTCCTCGGTATCGAGAAGCCGTTCCTGTGTGATCTCTCGGGATCGGTGATCGACGTCATGAAGGGCGCCTACGCCGATCTCGAGGCGCACCGCGCCCTGGTGGCACAGATGTCCCGCCGCGAGGAGGATCGATTCGCCGAGACGCTTGCCTTCGGGCTGGAGCGCGTCGAGGAACTGGCCCGGGATCTCCTTGCCTCGGGGGAGACCACGCTCCCCGGCGCCGAGGTGTTCAAGCTGTATGACACCTTCGGCCTGCCTATTGATCTGATGCGGGATGTGGCCCAGGCGCGGGGCCTGGTGGTCGACGAGGCAGGCTTCGAGAAGGCAATGAAGGCGCAGCGCGAGCGCTCGCGGCGGGGAATGAAACAGGTGAAGTCGGCCGCCGGCGGTGTCGTCGAGAAACTCCCG
>JAPUIN010000130.1 GCA_027297005.1 Acidobacteriota bacterium | reverse complement strand
ATCGAAGCAGGGATCCGTTGCATCAAGCCGGGGATCACCGAGCTCGACATCTGCGCCGAGGTCGAGTACGCGCTGGGGAAGGCCGGGAGTGAGCCGGCGGGTCTGACCAGCATGGTGCAGTCGGGGCCGAAGACGGCGACGATCCACGCGCCGGCCACCCGCCGGCGTATTGTCCCGGGCGACATCGTCAGCATCGACATCGCCGGCGTCTACAACCGCTACCATGCCGACATCTCCCGAGTGATCTCGGTGGGGGAGCCGCACCGCGATGTTGCCCGCGTGGTCGATCAGACGGTCAAGAGCTGGCCACTCCTGCGCGAGGTGATCCGCCCCGGTGCGCCGGTGGCGAAGGCGAACAGGGCGATCGTCGACTACTACAGCAAGGTCGGACTGTGGGAGGATCGCTGGTGGATCGGCGGTTACGAGTACGGGATCGCTTTCCCGCCCGACTGGGTCGGTGCCTTCTTCTTCGACCCCGATCTCGATCCGGGCAACCGGACCTTCAAGGACGGGATGTCGATTGTCTGGGAGGCCGACGTTTACCTGCCGCACAACGCGGGTCTGGCGAGAGTGATCGATACCTGGCAGATCGGCGGGAAGGAGACTGAAATTCTCACGAAGCTTCCACCCGATCTGGTTGTCGTCTGAAGACGGACCGTGAGGACCGCAGACCGAGAGGCGAACGGATCCGCGCCTGGTGTCTCTCTACGCGCAGCCGCACCAGCGCATCAGACTGAGCGCCAGCATCTTCGCCGTGGCGACGATCTCGCCAAGATCGACCCGTTCGTCGGTCTCGTGGATCGTGCTCGAGGAGGGACCGAACGAAATCGTCGGGATCTTCGAGTAGTTGATCAGGTGGATCGCATCGGAGAGTGATCCCCATCCGATAAATTTCGCTTCACTGCCGGCGTCCCGGGCCGACTCGAGGGAGAGCTGAGCGATCGGCTCCTTCTCGTCCACTTCGGCGGCGTACATCAGATCCGCTTCCACCTCGGGAGGATGCTCGCGCATCCATGAGTCGGTGCGCGCCAGATCGGCGAGCTTCTCCTCAATCTCGCCGCGCAGGTTCTCCGTCCCCGGGATGAAGTTGGCGCTGAATTGAATCCGGACCTCCTCGGGGTAGGCGACCCCCCAGTGGCCGCCATTGATGATCGTGGGCGTGATGCGGTCCGGAGGGACGTACTTGTGGCGCTTGCGGGGGTCGTCGCGCCATTCGTGGCGCAGTTCCTCGAGCGCGCCGATCACCTTCGCGGCCTTCACGATCGCGTTGACGGCGCCTCCCTCCCGCCAGTGCGGTTGCATCATGTCGGCATGGCCGGCCCGCCCGAAGACGCGGATCGTGCCGCTCAGGTTGCCGCTGACGGCGAGCAGGACGTCGAGGCCGGTCGGCTCCGGGATGATCGCTGCGTCGGCCCGGTCACCACGCTGGCAGCAGGCGAGGGTTCCCATGCTGGTCGACTCCTCGTCGGGAACCACCTGGACCATCACGTCGCCGGCCAGCCGGATCCCCGACTCGTGAATGATCTCCAGGGCCTTGATCATGGCGGCGATCCCACCCTTCATGTCGCAGGTGCCCCGCCCATACATGACATCGCCTCTGACCGTCCCCGAGAACGGATCGTGTGTCCACTTCGAAATCTCGCCGGTCGGAACGACGTCGTAATGTCCATTCAACAGGAGTGATCGGCCACCGCCTTTCCCCCGCCTCGTCCCCACGAGAATCGGCATTCGGCTCAGATCGCGGTCCGGATTGATGTAGGCGCCGGGGAAGGGCTTCAGGGCGGAGGCGTCGGCCTCGAACTGTTCGCAGGCGAAGCCGAGCCTCTCGAGCAGGCCCGAGACCACCTTCTGGTGGAGGATGAAGTCGTCCGTCTCGGCCCGGGTGTCCTCGAACGGGGTGACGGTCCTGAACCGGATGAGCGTTCGCAGGAATTCGGTGAGATCATCCCGACGATCGTCGATCGCTTTCAGGACTTTCTTTTCGGCGGCGGAGATCATCAAGCCCCCTTCGCTCACGATTGCGGCGGCTCGTTTGGATATCGTCTGCTCATTATAGCGGATGAGCAGAACTCCTCGAGCGGTGTCAATTTCAGGAACGTAATCGCCGCCTCTGCCCTCTCCGGGACTGTGGGTCTCGCCGCACGATGGAGTCGACACCGGCCGGCTCCGATTTGACTGTACCACTGCAGCACCTATCTTAAATTGGATGAAATCGAGGAGACATCAGCGCCTTCCGGGCACCGACAGGATTGACTCATGAGCGACCAGGGCTTTCTGCTCGGCCGTATCGCCGTGCAGGCCAAGTTGATCACCATGGATCAACTGAACGAGACGACCACCCAGCAGGCGCGGGAGCCGGGGAAGAGCATCGGTCGCATTCTGATTGAGCGTGGTCTGATCAACGAGCGTCAGCTCGAAAAGCTCATCAAAATTCAGAAGGACTACATCGCCAAGCGGAAGTCACAGCAGGTCGCGGCGGCGCAAGCTGTCGCGGCAGCCCCGGCAGCCACTAAGCAGCCGGCGGCCGCCTCCGCAGCGGCGCCCACTGCGACCGTTCGTCTGGACAGGGCGACGATTCTCCAGGCAGCGGGCGCGCAAGCCGCTCCACCCGTGAGCGCTTCCCCCGCGCCAGCCGCCACGGCGGTTGCCGAACCGCCGACTCAGGAAAGGCCACCGGCGGTGACGGGGGTCGTGGCCGGCCCCCCCCCCGAGCCGCGTCCCGCCCCCCC
>JAPUIN010000013.1 GCA_027297005.1 Acidobacteriota bacterium | reverse complement strand
CCGGACCGTTGCGCCGAACCGATTCTGGGAAACGATCAGGGACGGCGGATCTTCGACTCGATCGTTCACTCCTGGCAGCAGGCCAGGAGGACCCGGATTTGAAGGGCGGGTCATGATCAGACGGTTCCTGGCACGGCTTGTGGGAAAGCCGTCCCCCAATTTCGAGGAGATCGGGAGAAACGATGCCTGCCCGTGCGGCAGCGGGCGCAAGTTCAAGCAGTGTTGCATCGACCGGGCCGAGCAACAGCAGCGGGCGAGCCGGGACGCCAGCCTGTTCGGGAGCCGGAAGAGTTGACGCGCGCCGGTCGGTTCGCGCCGGACAGGCTCCTCCGGGGATCGAGGTGAATCACCCATGAGCGAGGACTCCCGTCGGCAGATCAAGGAGCCGGAGGTGACCCTCGATCTTGCCCTCCAGCACGGCATGACGGAGGAGGAGTATCAGAGGGCGGTGGAGAGCCTGGGCAGAACCCCCTCCTACACCGAACTGGGCATCATCTCCGTCAGGTGGTCCGAGCACTGCTCCTACAAGAGCAGCAAAGTTCACCTCGGGTCGCTGCCGACCGCAGGCCCCAGAATGATCCAGGGGCCCGGCGAGAACGCCGGGGTCGTCGACCTCGGCGCGGGGATCGTTGCGGTCTTCAAGATGGAAAGCCACAACCACCCTTCCTTCATCGAGCCGAACCAGGGGGCAGCGACCGGCGTGGGTGGCATCCTGCGTGATATCTTCACGATGGGGGCGCGGCCAATCGCGTCGCTGAATTCTCTCCGGTTCGGCGCCCCGGATCACCCGCGCACGCCGTTCCTGTTCGACGGAGTGGTCGCGGGGATCGCGGGGTACGGAAACAGCATCGGCATTCCGACCGTCGGCGGCGAGATCTATTTTCATCCCTCATATAACGGCAACATCCTCGTCAATGTCCTGAGCCTTGGTATCGCGCGGCGGGAGAAGATCCACCGTGGGTCGGCAAGCGGAGTGGGGAACCCGGTCCTCTACGTTGGATCCCGCACCGGCCGCGACGGGATCCATGGGGCCAGCCTGCTGGCCTCCGCCGAGTTCGACGCCGAGTCGGAGTCGAAGCGGCCCACCGTGCAGGTCGGGGATCCGTTCACCGAGAAGCTGCTGCTCGAGGCCTGTCTCGAGGTCATGAAGGAACCGGGATTGGTCGTCGGCATCCAGGACATGGGGGCAGCGGGCCTCACCTGCTCGACCGTCGAGATGGCGGCGCGGGCCGGCAGCGGCATGGAGATCGATCTCGATCAGGTCCCGCTGAGGGAGGAGGGAATGTCGCCCTACGAGATCATGCTCTCCGAGTCCCAGGAACGGATGCTCCTGGTCGCCACGCCGCAGGGGGAGGAGCGCGTACGGCGGATCTTCGAGAAATGGGATCTGCAGGCAGCGGTTGTCGGACGTGTCACGGCGGGCGATCGTGTCGTGGTGCGCTTCGGGGGAGCGGTCGTCTCTAGTCTCCCGGCGCGTCTCCTCGTCGACGAGGCACCGAGCTACCAGCGGCCCGCGCAGCGTCCCTCGTGGCAGGAGGAGCTCGAGCGGCTCCGGATCGAGTCGATTCCCGAGCCGCCGGATGGCAACGAACCGCTGCTCAGGCTCGTCGCGTCCCCCAATCTCTGCTCGCGCGAGTCGGTCTACCAGACCTACGACCATATGGTGCGCTCCAACACCGTCGTCCGCCCGGGATCCGACGCCGCCGTGATCAGGCTGAAGGGAACTAATCAGGGTCTGGCGCTGTCGGTCGATTGTAACGCCCGCTACTGCTATCTCGATCCGGAGGAGGGGGCGAGGCTGGCGGTCGCCGAGGCGGCGCGCAACCTCGCCTGCGCCGGAGCCGTCCCGGTCGGCACCACCGACTGCCTGAATTTCGGCAACCCCGAGCGGCCTGAGATTATGTGGCAGTTTGAGCGCGCTGTTGCAGGGATCGCGTCAGCCTGCCTCGCGCTCGACGCTCCGATCGTGGGAGGGAACGTCTCCTTCTACAACGAGACGGAAGGCCGAGCTATCCACCCCACCCCGACCATCGCGATGGTCGGTCTTCTCGACGACGTGGGGATCGCCATGACGCAATGGTTCCGCAGCGAGGGGGATCTCATCTTTCTGATCGGCGAGACCGAAGGCAGCCTGTCGGCGAGCGAGTATCTCGCCCTGATCCACGGCCGCGAAATGGGACGTCCCGCCGCGGTCGATCTCGATCGAGAGAGGGCGGTGCAGGAGACCGCCCGGCGTGCGATTGCCAACGGTTGCGTCCGCTCCGCCCACGACTGCGCCGAAGGGGGACTTGCCTTCGCCCTGCTCGAATGCTGTATCAGCGGGCCTGACGGCGCCGTCGGTGCCGAGATTAACCTCGAGCCGAAGGGTCGCCTCGACGCGTTGCTGTTCGGCGAGGCTCCCTCACGCATTCTCTTCTCGGCCCCGCCCGAGAGCCGGGCCCGCCTTGAGCACGTGGCAGGAAACGCCGGCGTGCCGATCCATCTCCTCGGCAAGGTCGGCGGCGAGAGTCTCTCGATCCGCGTCGGCACGGGGCGCGTCGTCGATCTGGAGGTCGTCGGTGCGCGAAAAACCTGGCTCGAATCGCTCCCCCGCCTGCTCAGGGGATAGGACCTCACTACGTCCCCGTTCTTCACCCGACGCCCCCCCCTGCCCCGCCCCCCTGACGGCGTGCTACGATATGCCACCGAGATCGGGGGAGGACTGTTGAACACCGTCGAGAAATACCACCGTTATGTCAGCACCGGCTTCCTCAAGAAAGTCCAGCCGATCGTGATCGATCGGGGTGAGGGGGCCACGGTCTTCGACGACAAGGGGCGGGCCTATCTCGACCTCTTCTCCGGGATCTCCGTGATTAATGCCGGCCACAACAGGCCGGAGATCATTGAGGCGGCCGCCGCTCAGATGCGCCGTCTCGTCCACTGCAATTCGTACCTGTACCACAACAAACCGACCGCCGACTTTGCCGAGGCGCTCGCCGGGATCATGCCGAGCAAGGAACTCTGCGTCTCGTTCTTTGGCAGCAGCGGTGCTGAGGCGATCGAGGGCGCCATGCGGGTGGCGAAGCAGTTCACGGGGAAGAACGAGTTCATCGCCCTGGAGATGTCGTTCCACGGTCGCACCGCGGCCACCCTCAGCATCACCGGAAACTGGAGCCGCAAGAAGAGGGGCGGGCCGTACCTGCCGGGCGTCGCGTTCGCCGCGGTGCCGTACACCTACAGAAGCCCCTTTGGATCCGACCCCGGGACCGTCGCAGCCGAGTGCGCGCGTGACGTGGAGCGGGCCATCGATCAGCGGACCTCGGGGGAGGTGGCCGCCTTCATTGCCGAGCCGATTCTCGGCGAGGGTGGAATCATCATTCCGCCGCCCGACTATTTCAGGCGCGTGAAGGAGATCCTCGAGCGGCGCGGCATCCTGTTCATCTGCGATGAAGTTCAGAGCGGCTTCGGCCGCACCGGCCGGATGCTGGCGATCGAGCACTACGGCGTCATCCCCGACATTGTCGTCACGGCCAAGGGGATCGCCGACGGTTTCCCGTTGTCGGCGTTCACGATGCGCCGCGAGATAGCCGACGCGTTCAAGCCCGGTGATCACCTGTCCACATTCGGTGGCAACCCGGTCGCCTGCGCGGCGGCTCTCGCCAACATCGAGGTTTTCCGCAAGGAGGGGCTGGCGGAGGCGGCTGATCGGAAGGGCAGGGACTTGCTCGAGCGATTGCGCGGGCTGACGAAGAAGCAGCCCCGCATCGGCGAGGTCCGCGGGCTCGGCCTGATGATCGGGATCGAGATGATCGTCGCCGACGGGACGCGGGCCCCGGATGCGGCGTCGGCCGGCCGGGTGCAGGAGTTGATGCTCGAGGATGGGTTCCTCCTCGGGGTGGGCGGGTTCTATGGGAACGTGCTCCGTATTCAGCCGCCTCTCGTCATCAGCGAGAGCGAGATCGAGCGCACGGTGAAGGCGCTCGATAAGGCGCTTTCATCCACCGCTTCCTGAAAACGGAGGCGCCACAGCACCACGCACCATCCCGGGCCGCCTCATCCCCCCGTGGGGTGGAGGCCGCCCCAGGATGAATATTCCGCAGGTATCATGAAACCGATCGAACAATCCTGCTACTGGCTTGCCAACCGAACCCGGGATCCGCTGCCGCCGCTCGAGGCTGGATGCGATGCCGACATCGTCATCGTCGGGGCCGGATTCACCGGCCTGTGGACGGCGCTGACGCTCCGGGAACTCGAGCCGGGGCGTTCGGTCGTCGTGCTGGAGCAGGGGTGCGCCGCGTACGGCGCGAGCGGTCGCAACGCCGGCATGGCCGGTGAAGGGATCGACCATTCCCACGGTCTGGCCGTGGCTCACTTCGGGGAGAAGGGGGCGGCCTCCTTGGCCCGCCTCGGCAGGCGGAATCTCGATGAGCTGGTCGAGTTCGTGGCGTCGAGGGGAATCGACTGCGATCTGGAGCGCAACGGTCTTCTCGACATGGCGCTCACCCCCGGGCAGGTCGGAGATCTCGACGAGGTGCTGCCGATCGCGCACCGCCTCGGCATGACGCACATCCGACGGCTGAACCGCGACGAGGCGCAGGCCGAACTGCACAGCGATCTCTATCAGGGAGCGCTCCTCAATCCGCGCGCGGCGATCCTCGATCCTGTGAAACTGGTCGAGGGGCTGCTTCGCGAAGCGGACCGTCTGGGGGCGCGAATATTCGAGCGGACGCCCGTGGTGCGCATCGAGCGCGATGGTGCCGGTCTCCGGGTCACCACGCCCGGGGGGATCGTGCGTGCCGGGCGGGTCGTCCTGGCGACGAACGCCTACACGCACCACCTGGTGCCCGGCCTGCGGCGCAGTTTTCTGCCGCTGTACGACTACGTGCTGGTCAGCGACCCGCTCACGCCGGAACAGCGCGATGTGATCGGCTGGCGTGGCAGGCAGAGCGTCGGCGACGCGCGGACCTTCTTCAACTATTATCGCTTGACGGCCGACGATCGCATTCTGTGGGGCACGAGCGAAGCGGTTTACTACCGCGGGGATCGGGTCGACACGTCGTGCGACCACTCGGCGCCACACTACGAGGCGCTGCGTGCCAGCTTCCGGCGGCATTTCCCGGGCCTGGCGAACCTGGAATTCCCCTATGCGTGGGGCGGTCCGATCTGCGCAACGACTCGTTATACGCCGTTCTTTGGCTCGCTGGAGGGAGGAAGGATCCTCTACGGCATCGGCTACACGGGCCACGGGGTCAGTTCGACGCGTCTCATGGGCCGCACCCTGGCCCACCTGGCCTTCGATCGTGAGATGCCGTATCCGGAGATGCAACTGCTCGGACGCCGGCCGTTCCCGTACCCGCCCGAGCCATTGCGTGGGATGGTGGTCCGGTGGGTCACCCGCGATTTGCGTCGCGTCGACGAGGACGGGGGCAGAAGCCTGCTGCTGCGCTTCCTCGACGCGATCGGCGTCGGCCTGTCGAGCTGATCCGAACGATCGCCCGCCCCCGTCAGAGTTGACCTGGTGATCTCATGAGAGGCGCCGAGTGATCCGGGGCGTGGCCGAAGTCGACGAAACCCTTGTGGGCATCCTGTCGGGTGGATTACCATCCACAGTAATCCCTGCGCGCCGCACGGTGCGACGGGTCCGAACCGGAGATCCGACACACACAGGCCGACGCCACGATCGCCATCCGTGGCGGGCCCTCCCCGATTCTGCTCCGGGCTGCGCGAGTTTTTGAGGCGCCACACATGAGTCGACTCACGACCGGCAATCGGAAGCGGACAGCAGATGTCCGTGTGCTTCCGCCGATCGGACGGATCGAGACCGCGCCCAGAAGCCTGCTCGACAGTATTCCGCTGCTCATCGCCTCGATCGATCGCGATCTGAAATACCGCTATGTGAACCGGAAATACGGCGAGTGGTTCGGCCTGCTTCCCGGGCGGATCCGCGGGCGGTTGGTTCGGGATG
>JAPUIN010000129.1 GCA_027297005.1 Acidobacteriota bacterium | reverse complement strand
TTGCCCACCCCGTCCCCAATAAAATCAGTATAGGCCCCGCTCCGATCCGTCGTCAAGGACGGTGGCCGAGGCGATCAGGCCGCGCTACCCGCCACTTCCGCATCGAGAGCGGCGCGCACGCACTCCATGAGATGACCGGCGTCCACCGGCTTTTCGATGATCTCCGCCACTCCGAGGCTCACCGCCTGGCGGCGGATCGATTCGTCCAGGTAGGCGCTGATCAATAGTACACGAGGTCCGGGAGAACCGGCCGGCAGCATGCGGCGCATGCGGCCGAGAAGGTCGAGGCCGGTGATCCCGGGCATCCTCTGATCGAGGATCAGAAGGTCGGCGCGGGCGAGCGGCCCCGGGTCGAGGACGATCGCCGCGATGTCGCCACACAGCTCGACCGCGTGCCCGCTCCGTCCGAGCAGGCGGCCGTAGGCCTGCAACACCGCCGGGTCGTCATCGACCACCACGATCGTTCTGGACTCACCCACTGGAAACACTCACCGATTCACTCTCCCCGCCTGTTCCCGGTATATTTCAAGACCGATAGAGCAAGAGGCGTGCCACGGAACCCGGGCAACCCCGGCCCCGAATTGTGGCTGGACGGGGGCCGTCGGGCCTGAACACAAGGTGTTGAGCGGTCAACGCTTGGGGTCGCGCGACGGGAGGGGAGAGGCGGGCCGGGCAGCGCCCGCCGGAAGTAGCGCAGGGACGGCAGGATCGAGCCCCCGGCCTCGCTGGCGCGTGCCGCGCGTCATATTGACGCCGGAATCACCCCTCGTTTCCACCGACCGGACCATACTCACGCAGCTTGCGCTGCAGGGTCCTCAGGCCGATCCCCAGGATCTCTGCGGCGCGGGTCCGGTTCCCCCCGGTCTCTTCCAGCGTGCGGAGGATCGCCTCCTTCTCGATCTCATCCATGGTCCGCGCCGGGCCGGCCGACGCCGCATCGGCGAGCCTCCTGGGCGACGGGGATCGATAATTGTCCGGCAGATCTTCGAGCCGGATCGACATCCTCTCCGGCGGCGCCAGCACCACCAGGCTTTCGATCAGGTTCCGGATCTCCCGCACGTTGCCATCCCAGCGACAGCGCAGCATCACCTCGAGCGCCTCCGGGTCGAGCGACAGCTCCGGGCGGCCGTTCTCCTCCTTGAACATCTCCAGGAAGCGGTGGACCAGAAGTGGAATGTCCTCGACGCGTTCCCTGACCGGCGGGATCTGGATCGTCACCACCTTCAACCGGTAGTACAGATCGCTCCTGAAGCTGCCGGCCGCGACCCTCTCCTCGAGATCGGCGTTGGAGGCGGCGATAATCCGGACGTCGACCCGGATCGTCTCGGTCCCCCCCACGCGCATGAAAGAGCGATCCTCGAGGAAGCGCAGCAGCTTCGCCTGAAGTCCAATCGACAACTCGCCGATCTCGTCGAGGAAAAGTGTCCCCCGGTCGGCGAGCTCGAACTTTCCAGCCTTGCGCTGCACGGCGCCGGTGAAGGCGCCGCGCTCGTGCCCGAACAGCTCGCTCTCCAGAATGTCGGCCGGGATGGCGGCGCAGTTGATCGGCAGGAAGCGCTCCTCGGCTCGGGGGGAGTTCTGGTGCAGTGCGTTCGCGATCAGCTCCTTCCCCGTACCGCTCTCCCCCACGATCAAGACGGTGCTCCGGGTCGGCGCGACGAGCGACAGCTGATGGAGGACTCGCTGCATCCCCTTCGATGAGCCAATGATCTGCCCGAAGCTGAACTTCTCCTGAAGCCGCTCCTTCAGGCGCACGACCTCCTGCGCTAGCCGCCGCTTCTCGACACCGGCCGCAACGCGCTTCCTCAGCTCGACGAGGTTCACCGGCTTCTGGAGGTAATCGTCGGCCCCCTGCTTCATCGCGTCGACGGCCGACTCGACCGAGCCGAACCCGGTGATCACCAGCACCGCGATCCCCGGATCGACCTTCTTGGCCTGTTTCAGCACCTCGAGGCCGTCCATCGTCGGCATGCGCAGGTCGGTGACCAGCAGATCGGCTCCCGCCTGGCGCAGGTGCTCGAGTCCCTCCTCACCGGACGCGAACGACGAGACCGCATAGCCATCCTTGCGCAGTGCCAGCTCGGTGCTCTTCCGGTTCCCCTCGTCGTCGTCGATGACGAGGATTTGCCCCTTCACCTCAGGCATGGCATGCCCCCTCCCGGGACGCCATCACGGACCCGCATCATCCGACGATGAGGCATCGACCAGGCTCCTGAATTCTGCGGCATCGATCACCCTGACCCCGAGCGATTTAGCCCTGTCCAACTTGGATCCGGGATCCGCGCCGTGGATGACGGCGTCGGTCTTTTTGGACACCGACTCCGTGACGCGCGCTCCCTGCGTCTTCAAGATATCTCTGATCGCGTCGCGTGTGTATCCCTCGATGGTCCCGGTGACGACGATCGTCATGCCGGTGAACGGCCCCTCCCGCCGCCGCGCCGACGGTGCGGCTTGCATCGTGACGCCGGCGGCGCCCAGACGGTCGATCAGGCGCCGGTTCTCGGGCCGGTCGAAGAACTCACGAATCGCCCCGGCCACTCTCTCTCCCACCTCATGCACGCCGGTCAGATCGACGGAGGACGCGGATGCGAGCCGCTCCATCGACGGGAACGCCTCGGACAGCAGCTGTGCCGTCCGCTCCCCCACGAAACGGACTCCGAGCGCGAAAATGACGCGCTCGAGCGGCACCGAGCGGCTGCGCACGATCTGCTTCAGGAGGTTTTCGGCCGACTTCTTCCCCATCCGCTCGAGACCGGCGAGCTGATCCACGCGCAGCGCGTAGAGGTCGGCGATTTCCCGCACCATCTCCCGCGCGATCAACTGATCAACGAGCGCTTCTCCGAGTCCTTCGATGTCCATCGCCGCGCGACCGGCGAAGTGGCGGATCGACTCCTTGATCCGGGCCGCGCACGAGACGTTGACGCAGCGCCTGATCGCCTCCCCCTCGGGCCGCACCACGTCCGACGCGCAGACGGGACAGCGTTCCGGCATGACGAAAGGCCGCGCCCCTGCGGGGCGCGCGTCCTCGATGACCTTGACGACCTTCGGGATGACATCCCCCCCTTTTTCGATCAGAACACGGTCGCCGACCCGCACGTCCTTGCGCCGGACTTCCTCCTCGTTGTGCAGCGTGCATCGAGAGATCGTCGAGCCAGCCAGGAGCACCGGCTCGAGCATCGCCACCGGAGTCAACGCCCCCGTGCGCCCGACCTGAACGACGATGTCGTTGACCGTCGTCGTCGCCTGCCGGGCCGGAAACTTGTAGGCGCAGGCCCAGCGCGGCGCGCGGGCCGTCATGCCCGCGTCATCCTGCAGGGCCAGCGGATCAACCTTGATCACGCATCCGTCGACCTCGTAATCGAGCTCGTCGCGCCTCCGGTGCCACTCCTGGTAGAACACCTCGACCTCATCCAGATCCCGACAGAGCCGCGCTGCCGGGTTCGTTCTCAGCCCCAGAGCCGCCATCCAGCGGATCGCTGCGGAGTGACTGGCCGGCCTCTCGACTCCCTCGACGCGAGCCAGCGCCCAGGCATAGAAATCGAGCGGCCTGGTCGAGGCCTGCCGCGGATCGAGCAGCCGGATCGTCCCGGCCGCCGCGTTCCTCGGGTTGGCGAAGACAGCCTCCCCCGCTTCCTCCCGCCGCCGGTTCATCTCCGCAAACGCGGCAAGTGGGTAGTACACCTCGCCTCGCGCCTCGAGAAGCGGGATCTCCTCCAGCAGACGCAGCGGGATGGAACGGATCGTGCGGATATTCGCCGTCACCTCCTCGCCGATCATGCCGTCCCCCCGTGACACGGCGCGGGCGAGCCGACCTCGCTCGTAAATCAATGAGACCGAGACTCCATCGATCTTCAGCTCGGCCCCCAGCGCCACCTCCTCGCGTCCCAGGACCCTCTGCAGGCGGCCGTACCACTCGCGCAGCTCATCGATCGAGGAGACGTTGTCCAGACTCAGCATCGGCATGAGATGGGGGACGGTCGGCAGCTCACCCGACACCTCGGCGCCGACCCGGCCCGTCGGCGAGTCGGGAGTGACAAGCTCGGGATAGGCCTTCTCAATCCGGTTCAGCTCGCGCTCGAGAGCATCGTACTCGGCATCGGACACCAGGGGGTCGGCGTCGACGTAATACCGCTTACGATGATGCCAGATCTTCCCGCGCAGGGCCGCGACCCGATCCGCGGCCGCCTCACGCGTGCGGGGGACGTCGGCTCCTCCTTCCGCCTGTCCTCCTTGCGCCGCGGGTCGCTGTGAGCGGGTCCCGCCGCCGATCCGGCTCACGACCCCTCCGCGGAGGCACCCTCGGCGGCCGGCGCTCTCGAAGCCGCCGGCGGCGTGTGGCGCCTCGGCATCCTGATGATGAAGCAGGCCCCCCGCCCCGGCTCGCTCTCGACCGCGATCGTCCCCCCGTGTGACTCGATGATGCGGGCCGCGATCGGCAGCCCCAGCCCGGTCCCCCCACCGCGTGTCGAGTAGAAGACCTCGAATATCCTCTCCCGATCCTCATTCTTAATCCCCGGGCCGTCGTCCGCGATGCCGATGATCGCGCCGCCGTCGGGACCGACGCGGCTGCTGACCGTCACCGAGCCCCCCTGCTTGAGAATGTGCATCGCGTTCATGAGGATGTTCAACAGCGCCTGGCGGATCTGCGCCTCGTCCATATCGACAGGGGGGAGGTACGGAGTGAAGTCCTGTCGCAACGAAAGGCCGCGGCCCTCGAACTCGGGCAGCACGAACAGGCACAGGTCCTTGAGCACCTGATTGAGATCACGGCGCTCGAACCGGGGCCGGTTCGGCCGCGCATAGGAGAGAAAGTTGTTGACCAGGCTGCTGAGACGGCGAATCTCCCCCTGCAACGCCGCCGTGTAGACGAGCGCGTCACCGACGCCGTTCCCCCGTGGCGCGATCTCCTCCTCCAGCATCTGGAGGTTCATGCTGAGCACGTTGAGAGGATTGCGGATCTCGTGCGCCAGACCGGCCGCGAGCGCGCCGACGAACGTCAACCGGTCGTCCATCTGAGCCTGCGCCTCCAGCATCCGCGTCCGCTGGAGAAGGCGAAATACGAAGAAGAACGCGATGATCAGAATCAGCACGGCCGCCCCCGCGCCGATCCAGACCTTCATCCTCAGACTGCTCGTCAGGGCTTCGATCTCCCGATCGATCTGATCCTGCGGGATGCCGATCTCGCGGATGACGTTCGAGCCAGGCTCCACCGGCTGCCGGATCGCCACCACCGGCTGGCGGCGGCCGCCGATCTCCCACTCCTCGCGCACCTCGCTGTGTCCCGGCCGGAAGACGGGGCTCGCCGAGGGGGCCGCCACCTCCAGCCGGCTGGCCTTCATGTACCCCCGCCAGAGGACCCGTCCCCGCATGTCGGTCACGACCCGGTGCCGGTGGACGGTCTGCATCCGGAAAATACCGCTCTCCTGCGGCGTCGAGACCTGCTTGGGAAGGCAGGGGTAATAGCTGACGGGGCTCTGAGGATCCCCCGGGGGACACTCCTCGATGGAGATCGGGGGGATCATCGAGTCCTCCGTGATCCCGCCGGATATCTCCGGGATTCTGTACTCCAGGGCGGCGAGTGAGTTCACGAGCGCCTCGTCGATCGCCCTGTGGCTCAGATCCTTGAAGGCGAGCTGGGCAACGATGTAAATGTCGGCCAGGAAAAGGGTAATGAACAGTGCCGAGGCATAGAACAGCCGCCTGCGGAAGGTGGGCTTGGATTTGCAGCGGACTTTCCGCACGGGCAGCTCCCGCCTCGATTGTCCCGGGGATGTACCGTGGCGAATCAAGAATATCATATCCCGCGACGGCCGACCTCCGCCCGCTGTGCGAGGCCCGCATAGGGGACCGTGGCGGGGGCGCGGACGTTGACAGGTCGAAAAACGGTATGTTAGGATGCGCCTCTTTTTCGATCGCTCGTAATTAATCGCGCGCAGCATCGACAGTTGCGGCGGCCTCCACGATCCGGCGCCGGCCGCGGGTCATGCCAATCGAGAAGACGCCGGGATCTGCCGGCCCGACACCCGCGCGTGCGAAGGGACCAGCCGGACATGATCGGATCACGCGTCGCCCGCGCTCTTATCCCACTCATCGCCGTATCCCTCATCCCGATTCTTGCCCCCTCCCCGGCGCGGGCCGAGGAGCGCAAGAACAGCTTCGAGATCAATATCTACGGCGGCACGACATTCATGGCCAGTGAGCTGGCCCTTTCGCACACGACGCAGTACGGCGCCCGCCTCGGCTGGAATTTCCACCCGGTCTACGCCATCGAGTTTCAGTGGCTGCGCGCCGACGACGGCCGGCTGGAGAGTTCCGACAGCACGCTGATCACCTCCCCGCCTGTATTTTTCGCCAATCAGAGCCGCACCTTCGGGTACGACTCCTATACCCTGCGCTTCCTGATCAATCCGGGGAATGAACGGCGCCGCTTCAAGCCTTACTTCATGGCCGGTCTGGGAACGCTCAATTTCAGCGCCGATCCCGATCTGGATCCCGGCGAAGCGGCCTTCGAGGATGATCTGGTCATCAGCGTCGGCGGCGGGATCCGGCACCGACTCAGTCCGCACACCTCATTCCGCGCCGAATTCGAGACTCAAAACGCCATGGGCGAGAGCTTTCACAACGAAAGCCTCAACGTCGGGATCTCCTGGATCTTCGGAGGCGGATCGCCCGAGGATTCCGACCGCGATGGCGTCCTCGACCTCAACGATCGATGCCCCGACACGCCGCGGGGCGCGCTTATCGACAAGCACGACGGCTGCCCGTGGGATCTCGATCAGGACGGCGTCCTCGAGGGGCTCGATAAGTGCGCCGACACGCCGCGAGGCTGGCCGGTCGACGGAAAGGGCTGCCCGCTCGACAGCGATACCGACGCCGTTCCCGACGGATCGGACGAATGCGCCGACACGCCGCGAGGCGCCATCGTCGATGACAAAGGCTGCCCGATCGATTCCGATGGCGATTCGGTCCTGGACGGTTTCGACCGGTGCCCCGACACACCGGCCGGCGCAATCGTCGACGCGACCGACGGCGAAAACCCCGGATGCCCGCACGACTCCGATGAAGACGGCGTTGCGGACGGTATCGACCAGTGCCCCATCACCCCGCCGGGCGCGACCGTCGACGAGCGCGGCTGTCCCCAGGACAGCGACGGCGATCGTATCCTCGACGGACTCGATCAATGTCCGGAAACCCCGGAGGGGGCGAAGATTGACCGTGATGGCTGCCCGCGTGTGCGTCTCGATAAGGAGGAACCGCAGATCCTGTTGAACGTGAAGTTCCTGAGCGGCACCAAGCTGTACCCCGGCACCGAGGCATGGATCAACCTTCTCGTCGACGCTCTCCATTACTGGTCCGACGTGACGATCGAGGTCGGCGTCTACACCGACAACTCCGGTACGATGGCAGGGAACCGGCAGATCGCCCTTCGCCGTGCCGAGGTCATCAGGGAGTGGCTGGTGGGACGTGGCATCGATCGCAGCCGCCTGAAGATCAAAGGGTACGGCGCGGTGAATTTCATTGCCGACAATGACACGGAAACGGGGCGCGGAGAGAACCGCAGGGTCGAGGTCCGCTACCTGAAGGGGGACCTGAACAGGCATGAGCCGCCACCACCTGCGGCGCCCGCCGAGGTCGAACCCGAGATCAAGGATGCGGGGAAAGCTCCCGTCGCCGAGGAGTCGGACTCGGGTGGGTCATCCGCCCGGGACGAGGCCACGGAGGAGTTGGATGAAGCCGGCATGGAAAGCGATGACGGCGAAGCATCCGCAGCGGAGACCGGTGACGGGGACAGCGACCCGGCGGTGGAATCTTCTGACGGAGAAGAGTCGGCTGAGAGCGTTGAGGGGGATTCCGCGACGGCGGA
>JAPUIN010000128.1 GCA_027297005.1 Acidobacteriota bacterium | reverse complement strand
TCAATTTCGTGAAGATCCCTCGGGTGGATCGCTGCCAGACCTGCCACCTCGGCTCGGCACGGGCCGGATTTGAGGACGCCTCACAGCCGTACAACACTCATCCGAATCTGGATTTATTCGTCGGCGCCGGATCATCCCACCCGGTCACCCGGTTCGGATGCACTCCGTGCCACGCCGGCCGCGATCGCGCCGTCGATTTCGTCTATGCCACCCACACGCCCGACGGGCCGGAACAGACCGAGGCGTGGGAGGCAACCTATGACTGGGAGCGCGATCATCACTGGGACCACCCGATGCTCGCCCGCAGCCGCACCGAAGCCGGATGCCTGAAGTGCCACCAGGGAGTCGTCGAGGTGCCGGAGGCGTCGCGTCTGAACCGCGGCCTGGCCCTCATTGAGCGATACGGCTGCTTCGGATGCCACAAGATGGAGGGATTCAACGGCCGCCCCAAGATCGGCCCACCGCTGGCGCGCACCACATCGAAGACGACGACCGACTGGATGGCACGCTGGATCAAGGACCCGAAGGCTTTCCGCCCCAGCACCAGGATGCCGCGCTTCTTCGGCCTCTCGAACAACCAGGGCCCCGGCGACGCGGAGCGTGAGGACGCCGAGATCCTCGGGATCGTCGCCTACCTAGAGGATCATGCGGAACGCTTCGACACCCCGCCCCTTCCCGGACGCGGCAGACGGGCGCGCGGCGAGACGCTGGTGAAGAGCGTCGGCTGCATGGGATGCCATGCCATCGAGCGCGGCGAGATTGCCAGCGAGGTCCTGCTCGCCCGCAACCGGGGCGAGACGGACGATCCGGTGGCGTTCGCGCGACGCTTCGGGCCGGATCTGTCACGTGTCGGAAGCAAGCTGCGGCCCGAGTGGATCTACCGCTGGGTGCGGCAACCGCATGACTACAACCCTGCGAGCCGCATGCCGAGCCTGCGGCTGACGACGCAGGAAGCGCTCGATATCACCGCGTATCTGAGCTCACTCGAGGACGACTCGCCTGGAGAGGAGCGCGTTCCGACCGTCCGCCCGCAACCGGAGGCGCGCGACCAGACGTTGATGGCCTACCTGACTCAGCGCATGACCCCGGATGACGCGCGTGCGAAGCTCGACTCGATGTCGGAGCATGAACGGGACGTTATGCTGGGCCAGCGATCCATCTCGCGTTACGGCTGCTTTGGCTGCCACCTGATCCCCGGGTTCGAGACCACCCCCCTGATCGGAGTCGATCTCAGCCGGGAAGGGAGCAAGAGCCCGGATCGGCTCATCTTCGGGTTCGTTGACATCGAGCATACCTCGCCCGCCTGGTTCTTCCAGAAACTGAGAGACCCGCGCTCGTTTGACGAGGGGAAGATGGCGGAGTTCTACGATCGCCTGCGCATGCCGCACTTCGGGTTCACCGACGAGCAGGCCGACGCGATCACACTCGTGCTGCAGGGACTCACCAAGGAGAAAGTGCCGCTCGAGAGCGTTCGCCGCCTCTCGCCGCGCGAAGATGCCGTCGAGAAAGGGCGACGCCTCATCCGCGACTTCAACTGCAAGGGATGCCACATCTACGAAGGCTCCGGCGGCGCCATCCGCGCCAGCCTGAAGCAGAATTTCATCGCCGAGGGGCGGGGTGACCCGGAGGCCGAATCACTCGCCGCCAGCTTCGCCCCGCCGATCATCGACGGCGAGGGGGACAAGGTGCAGCCCGACTGGCTGTTCTCGTTCCTCAAGAACCCCGAGGCGATCCGACCCTGGCTGTCCGTCCGGATGCCGACCTTCGGCTTCGATGACGCCCAGGCCGATACCCTCGTGCATCATTTCGCCGCCAAGGACGATCGGACCTTCCCGTTCCAGACCTTCGCGGATCGCACCGCGCCGCGCGGTGCCGATCTGCAGTCGGCCCTGACGATGTTCTCCCCCGACTACTTCAACTGCTGGAGCTGCCATCAGCAGGGGGCTCGCAAGCCGCAGGGTCCTCCCGAAGGATGGGCACCCGACCTGATGATGGCGCGTCGACGGCTCAACCCCGACTGGATCGAGCGCTGGATTGAAAACCCCCAGGAGCTGATGCCCGGGACCAAGATGCCCACTTTCTACGATCCCGGGGATCTGAAGGCTTCCGCGCCGCCCGATATCCTGGGGGGGGATCCTCACCGGCAGATCCGCGTCCTGGCCGACTACCTCTTCAACCTGGGGTCACAGCGTGCCCCGACCAGCGGCGGCCGCTAGACCTCTCAGTCACCACTCCGGACCGCTGCAGGTGTCGGGTCGCCCCCAAACCCATCCCCGTCCTCAATCAGTCGTGCACGCAGGTACTCAACCAACGCATGCCGATCGCTTCGATCGGGGAGCGCATGGCCGAACGATGGCATGGTGAGGCCGATACCGACGACGAAGGCATGCGTGAGCGCCACCACCGAGGCCCCGCCGCGAAGATCGCAGGCGTGCAGGAGTGATCCCGGATGGCGGATCTCCCCCGCCCCGACCTGGTCACCGATGCCCTGAAGGTCACGCGGTTCCCGAAGGAACGGATCATGGCAGGAGTGGCACTCGAGCGCCTCCCAGAGCTCTCGACCGGCCGTCAACGGGTCGGGCCGCGCGGGCGCTGCCGGGTCGATCCCAGCGCGGGGATCCCCGGCCGGGATCGAGAAAGGATCCGGCTCGTCCATCACTCCGATTCCCTCAAGCCCCTCCCGCTGTCGCGTCGGGGCGAACGCCTTGACAGTCAGGACGAGCGCCCAGCGATCAATGACCGGGAGCCCCGCGAAGGAGGGCATCGCGGCACCGGTGCCGGTGCCGAGGGTGATGATCCGGAACAGGTCGGTGCCTTCAGGCGCTTTGGCGAACTGGGGTGACTTGAAGCGATAGAGACCGGTTCTCAGATCGGGTGGCGCTGTATCGAGGAGGTCGGCCGCCTCTCCCCGCCCGTCCCCTTCTTCCCCATGACAGGAGGAGCAGTGCCGACTGTAGAGGGCGCGGCCTCGATCACGAAGATCTGTATCGACCGGCGGCGGCGCCGGGATCTCAGGCTCCGTCATCCTGAACTCGGCCCAGACGTCGCGACGTCCCCGGCCGAGTGCCTGCAGGAATGCCACCAGGTCGATGGCGTCGGATGACGGCACGGGGGGACCCGAGACGGAGCGGGTGAACAGGTGACGCGATGCCGGCATCCGCGAGCCGCGCACCACCGCGGAGGGAGCGTACAGGTGGGCGAACTGCCAGTCATCACTGTGAAGGTGCCCCTCCATCCCCAGGTCGGGCCCGGTGCGCGACATGAACCAAGATTCGAATGGAGCCGGTGGAACGACCGTCCCGGAAGATGGCGGCGCGTCGAACAGCGTGTGACAGCGGCTGCAGTTCTCGCGATGGAAAATGCGCAGGCCATCGCGCTCCCGCGCCGAGACGAAACGGATCGAAGGATCGGCCTCGGTTCCGGCGCGCGGATCCGGCTGCCCGGACCG
>JAPUIN010000127.1 GCA_027297005.1 Acidobacteriota bacterium | reverse complement strand
ATTATCCCGATGCGCGCAAGAAGCACCCCATGCCCACGCCCAAGCTGGGCGGGGTGGCCGTGCTCGCCGGCTTCATCCTGGCTCTCGGCCGGCGGCCGTTGATCGACGTAGAACTGCTCAGCATCGCCGTCTGCGCCCTGGTCCTGATGCTGGCGGGCGCAATCGATGATACGCGCGGCCTGTCATCGCGCGTCCGCCTGTCCCTGCAGCTGATCTGCGCCCTCGTCATCATTGCGACCGGTGTGCGCCTCAATCTGCTCCCGGGGACCGCGGGCATAGTCATCAATGTGATTCTCTCTGTCCTCTGGCTCGTCGGGATCACGAATGCATACAACTTCATCGACGGCCTCGACGGTCTGGCGGCGTCGCTCGGCGTGCTGATCGCCGTTCTCCTATCGCTGGTGGCGTGGCGAAGCGGTCAGCCAGAGTTGCTGGGCGTCTGTCTGGCGCTGACCGGAGCGCTGCTGGGATTCCTGCCGCACAATCTGCGCCCCGGCCGCTCCGCGACCATCTTTCTGGGTGACTCCGGCAGCGCGAGCGTCGGGTTCCTGCTCGCCGCCCTCGCGATCAAGGAAGACTGGGCGGAAGGAGATCCGCTCGTGGCCCTGGCTGCGCCAGTCCTGATCTTCAGCGTTCTGATCTACGACATGGTTCAGACGACCCTGCTCCGCATCGTGAGCGGCCGCGTGCGCACCTTCCAGCAATGGGTGGACTACGTGGGGCGGGATCACATCCACCATCGGTTCCAGGATTTGCTCGGCGGTCCGGGACGCGCGCTCTGCCTGATACTCGTGCTGTCGTTCGGTCTCGGTCTGTCCGCCCTGGGGCTGCAGCGCGGTGCGGGCGGACACGCAGCGATTTTCCTGGTGCAAGGCGCGCTGGTTCTCATCGTCGTCGCCGTCCTCGAGGGGGCGCCCGGTCGGCGCGGCGCCGCACGACGCAATCGCTGATGCCGAAGCGACGACTGTTATTCGTCGTGAACGACTTCCCTCCCATGCTGGGCGGCGAGTCGACGCTTTACTCCGGACTCGCTCGACACCTGCCGCAGAGTGAACTGATCGTCCTGGCCCCACGTCAACCCGGAGATGCTGCCATCGACGCGGGGCTGGGCTGCGAGGTGGTTCGCATGCGGATACCCCCGCCTCGAGGCATCACCGGGCGCATCGCGCGCAGCATCGTGGCTGCGACGCACATCGCTCAGCTACTCTTGCGGAGACGGGTCGGGACGATCCTATGCGGCCAGCTCCTGTCGCTCGGCGCCCCCACCCGGGTCCTTGCACGGATCGCCCGCATCCGCTACGCCGTCTTCGTTCATGGGGCCGATCTCCTCGACTATGCCCACCGGCCATGGGGCACGCTGGCCCGCTGGGTGCTGTCGGGAGCATCGATGGTCGTCGTCAACAGCCACTTCACTGCGGGGCTAGTCGCACGCCACGCGCCATCGGTCGCTTCCCACCTCTTCATCATGCCGATGGGGGTCGAGCCGCCCGCCCCAGTTCACCCGGAGGCGGTCGAAGAGTTGCGCCAGAGATACCGCCTGGGTGGCGGTCCGGTCCTGATGTCGCTCGCGCGCCTGGTCCCGATCAAGGGGCACGACACCGTGATCCGCGCACTTCCGCGACTGATCTCCCGCTTCCCCGATCTCGCTTACCTGATCGTGGGGGAGGGGCCGGAGCGTCATGAGCTTGAGAATCTGGCCCGTTCCCTGTCGGTGGCGGACCATGTCCGGTTTGCCGGCGCCGTGCCTCAGGAGGAAGTGCCAGCACATTACCGTCTCGCCACCCTGTACGTCCAGATCAGCCGGCTGCCCGATCATCGCGGAGGGGTGGAGGGATACGGTCTGTCGTTCTTGGAAGCGGCCAGCTACGGCCTGCCATCGATCGCGGGGCGCTCCGGTGGCGTGCCCGAGGCGGTCGACGATGGGAGAAGCGGCGTGCTCGTGCCTCCCGCCGATCCCGCCGCACTCGCGGAATCAGTGGCCCGTCTGCTCGACGATCCGGCACGGTTGGCACGCATCTCCGAACAGGCTGCGCGCCATGCCCGTCTCCACACCTGGCAGAGATCGGCGCGAGCGTTGATGCAGCGGCTCGATGATTTGCTGAATCGTGGGTCGTCCGGCGGTCCCCGCTCAGTTCTTGGCGCTTTCGAGCAGCGAGGTCACCGTCCGTAGAAGATCAGACGGCTGAATCGGCTTCGGGAGGTAGGCATTCGCTCCGAGGGCCATTCCGCGCTCGCGGTCGGCTTCGGCTCCCTCGGTGGTCACGATCACAATCGGCAGCGATTTCATCCGCGCATTCCCGCGGATCAGCGTCACCAGCTTCAGGCCATCCATCATCGGCATGTTGAGATCGGTGATGACGAGATCGACTTTGTCGGTCGTCAGCTTCTTCAGGGCGTCGACCCCGTCGACCGCCTCGATCACCCTGCAGCCCTGAAGCCGACGGAGGCTGAACGCGATCAACTGTCGCATCATCGGCGAATCCTCGACGACCAGGAGCGTGACCGCGCTCATCTCATCCCCCGCTTAACCGGTCGACGCCGTGAGCATGTTGATGAACCCCTGCAGGTTGTTGAGCTTCTGTTCTGACTGTTCGAACAGCTTGGACGCGAACAGCGCGGTCGCGGCGTGACAGGCCAGCAGCGTAAACAGCTCGAAGTCGCCAGGAGTAAAACGATCCTTCTGCTCGAGCAGGCGGTAGATGGCAATGACGCCGATCACCCGCTCGCCGATGCGCAGGGGGATACAGGCGATCGGGCGCGCCGGATCGGGCTTCGCGCGGGGCGGCAGGGGATCGGCATAGTACGATTCGCCGCGCTGCGCGGCGGCTGCCAGAACTCCCCCCTTGTAGCGCACCTCCGACGGCACCAGATCCTCCACCCCTTCGCACGCCTCGGTCTTCAGGATCCCCTGGCGCTCGTCGACCCAGAAAAGGGCGAAGCTCTCGGCACCGACCAGATTGATCAGAATCTCCTTGAGGGTGTCGATGACCTCGCGGAAAGTGAGCGTTGCGTGAAGCTGGTAGGACGCGACATACAAATTGGCCAGCTGGTTGTGCTGCCTCTCGATTTCCTGACAGCGGGCGCTGAACGAGTGGTTCATCTCCTCGAGCTCGAGGATCCGCTCCGCGAGGGTGCCTGACCCGGCAACCGCACCGGCATCCTTGCCGCGCCCCCCCCGACGCATCAGGTCGGCCACGCGTGCCTTGAGCGCTTCGTTTTCCTTGAGCAGTTCTTCGGTGAATGAGCAGGCGTTCTCGAACTCGCCCCGCATCGCGTCCAGCCGCGCGCGGAGCGCCTCCGCATCGCCCGCCGTCGAAACCGCTCGTGCCGATCGAGCCATCGTCACAAATATATGTCCCGCCGACGGGCCACGCCATCCCGCCGGAACGACCCGCCCGAACCGCGATCCCGAGCCTCCCTCGAGTCCGGTCCAAATCGCACCTCATCGCCCCGCATCGGCGACATGTCCCGCGGCAGCGCGCTCCTCGTCGAGACCTTCCCTCAACGCCCCCGCCAGAACCTCCAATCTGTCGACAAGATCGGGAAATCGTCCGGCAATCAGCTCTTTCCCCTTGGTCAGTTCCTCACGGAACGATTCGAAGAACCTGCGTTCCAGAACGGCCCGCTCGAACCGATCGGGATAGTAGATCTTCAGGTCGGACAACATGATGCGCGCCAGTCGGCGGATCTCCGGGCGTGGTTCGATCGCCCCCACGCCCACCGATCGAGATCCCGAAACGATGCGTTGATCGGATCCTCCTCGACCCCCGGCCGCAACTCCCGGGCGACTCGCCCGATCCCCGCCGCGCGACGCACCGAGCATCGCCGCAAATCGATCGCGCATCTCCGCTGTCGGAATCACGTCTTCGAAGTAATCGTCCGCTCCGTACAGATGACGGGGACCACGCACGAAGCGTTCAGACTTGAATACCGAGCCGACCAGGATGACGCGGATGCCGCGCAGATTCTCCTTCCCCTTGATGGCCTCGCAAACCGCCACGCCGAGAAGCTTCCTGAGATAGACGTTCAGCACCATGAGCCGTGGTTGTTTCTCGGCCGCGATCCGCCAGGCCGACTCACCGTCCTCGGTCGCTTCAACCCGACAACCCAGACCCTCCAGCGTCCGGCAGACCAGATCACGGAATTCACGCGGCTCGTCCCCGACCACGACGAGCGGGGCTGCGTTCGGTCCGGGTGTTGCCGGCGCAGCTGCGGTCTCGGTCGCATCCGATCCCTTCGCAGCGACTGCGAAGACGTGGCCACACTCGGTACAGCGCAGGCGCCTGCGGCCCGAGGTGAGGCGCGCGGGATCGAGCCGGTACTGGCGTCCACATTGTGGGCACGTGACGATCATCGTCTACCTCTCATGCCGATCCCCTCATCCGCTCAAAAAACGCCGCCAGGTCGAGAAGCAGGATGTAGCTTCCGTGCGTTCCCAGAGCACCGCTATACAGGTGCTCCTCCCGCAGTCGCAGGCTCTCAGGAAGCGGCTGGCGCTCTCTTTCAGGCGCCGCGCTCACTCGTGTGACCGAATCAACCACCAGCCCGACCAGGTCCTCGCCGTCGTGAAGAACGATGATGCGCGCCGGCTCATCGAAGGGACGCTTCGTCAGCGCGAGCCGCCGCCGGGCGTCGAACAGCGTGACCATCCGTCCCCTGAACGGAAGGATCCCCTCGATCGATTCATCCGCTCCCGGGACCGGTGTTGCGGGCCGGTATCGGATGATCTCGACGACCCCCTCAAGGGGAATACCGAACTCCCTGCCCTCGAGCGCGAACACCAGAATCCATGCTCCATCGAGCAGGGAACTCTCCGCCACGCCCGTACCCGGGGCGACCTCCTCAGTTTGCCGCTCGCGCATCTCCCGCCTCGCGTCGCGCAAGCCCTTCCGGGTCGAGAACGAGGACCGCCGTCGAGTCCCCCAGATCGGTCGCGCCGACGACGCCCGGGATTTCGCCAAGGCGATCCCCGAGCGGTTTGATCATCACTTCCTGGTGTCCGACCAGTTCGTCGATCAACAGAGAGATCGGCCGCGCCCTGGTGCCGGCGACCACGGCGAAACGATCCCGCGCCTCACCATCACCCCGCGCCCCCGGCAGGAGATGCCGTAGTCGTAAAACGGGCATCGTGCCAAGGGGATGGTCGTAGAACTCATACTTTCCGATGCGACGCAGCCGTGCCCGATCGAGCCTGAGGTTCTCACGGATCGAACTGGTCAGGATGGCGAACCGCCGGCCGGAGCTGGCGACGATCAGCGCCTCCACGAGCAGGAGTGTCAACGGCATATTCAGGGTGAAGGTGGTTCCCTGCCCGGCTCTCGAACTGACGTCGACCGATCCTTTCAACCGGTGGACCGACTGGCGCACGGCATCGAGCCCCACTCCCCTCCCCGAGACACGACTGACCCGTGATGCTGTGCTGAAGCCCGGCTCGAAAATCATTCCGAGAATCTCGCTTTCGGACAGCGTGGCATCTTTGCCGATCCGGCCCGCCGCGATCGCCGCCGCGCGCACCTTTTCACCGTCGATCCCCCGCCCGTCGTCCTCGACCGCGATGACAATGCGGCTGCCGCGCCGACTCGCATCAAGTCTTAGGCGCGCGCGCCGAGCCTTGCCCGCGCTCTCCCGATCCGCAGGGGTCTCGATCCCATGATCCACTGCATTCCGTAGGAGATGCATGAGCGCCGTCGCCAGTGCATCCGCGACCGCCTTGTCGATCTCCGTCGCGGCCCCCGAGACCACGAGGTCGATCTCCTTCCCCGCCGATCGCGCTTCGCGGCTGACCATCAGGGAGAGCCGACCGAACACCTGGCCGATCGGCACGAGACGCGACTCGACCGTGCTCCTCTGCAGAATGCTCATCCGCGGCGCGAGATCGCGGATTCTCGTTTCGACCAACTGCATCTCGGGCCCTACCGGCACAGCCTCCACGGCGCGATCGATCGCCCGGCGCAGTGCGGCCACGGCCACACCGAGATCGGCAACCTGATTCAGGATGTCATCGAGTCGACTGATCGGGATTCGGAGGCTCGAGGTCGTTTGGCCGTGCAACACCTCACCTGAAAGATCCGCATCGCTGCCCTCTCGCGCCGGGCTCGACGCCCGTCCCGTGAGCGGCTCGATCACCGCCCCGGCCGAAGTGAGTCTGCTCGTCAGCTGGTCACCACGTGCGGTCGCGACGAGCAGAGCGAACACCATCTGCCCGTCGGGGGATTCGTCCAGCAGCGGGAACGTGGTGATCATCTCGCCGATAGGTTCGACCCGGCCCACCATGGTCCTGAGCCCGGCATCGCACTCCTCCATCGCGAATCCGACCCGCACCAGAAAGATGCCCAGCCCCTCCCGCAGCGCGGACTCGAGTCGCTGCTCCTCGTACTCGGTCAACGACCGGCGCAGAGCCTGATCAAGAGGGAGATCTTCCAGCCGCTCCGACGGCGCTTCGAACGACCCGGTCTCTGTTCTGAGGCAGGCCCGCAGCGCAACGAGTTCCGCTTCGCGCGCCTCGGAGGTCGGAGCGCCGCGCACGAGGGCGACCATGGCGTCGACCGCTTCATGAATTCGATCCACCGCGGCATGGTCGAGTGACAGTCGACCCATGCGCAACCGATCCAGATGCTCCTCGAGATCGTGAGCCAGCTCCGGCACCCGTGAGCTCTCGAGCAGGCCAGCCAATCCTTTCAACGTGTGGACCTCACGGAACAAAACATTGATGAGGCCCGATCTCACGCTACCCTGGGCCAGACCCGTCTCGAGATCGTTCAGGCGGGCGGCGAGCGAATCGAAGATCTCCTCGATCTCCAACAGAAGATCGCGGTCGGGACCCTGGCGATTCCCCGCGCCTTCACCCCCACGATCAGTCATGGCGCGATCGCTCCGTCGGGCAGCGTGCGCTCCCCGTTCCGCGCGATCTCCGGTCGATCAGGCTTCCCCTGAGCGCGCCGCCGGTGCAGTCCATTTCGACAGTGAATCTCACAGCCGCCCCTTAGATATAGGTAGCCCCCGATCGCCGACGGACGCACTTCGGGCGCATACGTCGGTACGGTTAAAATCTAGATCTATTTACGGCTGGGGCCACCCGAGTGAGCAAATTGGGTGATGACAGATCCGTGATCACGGCTGTCGGAGCGGCCGATCCGGCGGGATTTTCGGGAGAATGGAGATTCGGGTCGGCGACGCCCCGGGGGAAGGGGAGGCAGACGGTTCAAGAGGCGGCTTCCGGGTCGCCGGACCCCTTAGCGGGAGTGGTGGGGACCGCGACAGCCTCCCTGGCGCCCTTGCGGACAGCGTCGAGGATACCGTTCACGAACTGGCCCGATTCCTCCCCGCCGAACCGTTTGGCCACCTCGATCGCCTCGTCGATGACGACCACCTCCGGCGTGTCCGGCTCGTGGAGAATTTCAAACACCGCCATCCGCAGCACGTTGCGATCGACGATCGCCAGACGATCGAGGCGCCAGTTGTCGAGGGTCTGTTGGATGAGGGGATCGATTTCGTGCGCGCGGAACGCAGTACCGCGCGCCAGCCGCTCGGCGAAGTCGCGGACCTCAGATGTCACGGGACGATCGCTCCAGAATCGTTCGATCACCTCGGCGATCGGCATTGACGCCGCTTCGGCCTGGTAGAGCATCTGCAGCGCCATCTCCCGCGCCGTCCGCCGTGTCCCCATGGTTCAATCCAGCTTCCTGAGGAGGTTCACCATCTCGATCGCAGCCATGGCCGCATCCCAGCCCTTGTTCCCCCCCTTGGCGCCAGCTCGCTCGAGGGCCTGTCTGAGGTTTTCGGTGGTCAGCACGCCGAAGGTGACCGGCCGGCCCGATTCCATCGCCGCAGCGGCGACGCCACGCGCGACCTCTGCGCAGACCTGGTCGTAGTGATCGGTCTCACCCCGGATGACGCATCCGAGACAGATGACGGCATCATGCCGACCGGAGAGAGCGAGGTGCCTCGCCGTGACGGGTATCTCCAGGCAGCCAGGAACCTGCGCCACCGTGATCGCCGACTCCATCGCGCCGTGCCGCTCGAGGCAATCGAGCGCCGAGCGCAGCAACCGCTCTCCGATGAATTCGTTGAAGCGGCTGACGACGACGGCAAACTTCATCCCTGTGGCATCAAGCGCGCCAGCAATCGGTCGCGGATCCATTTCCCGTTCCGTTCAGAAACCCGGATTCCCTTGCCTGTCAAGGGATTACACTCATCGTAACGGCGCTTTCCCCACCTGTCAAGGTACGCCGCGGCTGAGGTATTTCGCTCATCGTTGCGGAGCTGGCGCGCCGGGATCGTGCATGATTCAGAGGCCGAGGCAGGGGCGGAGGAGCACCGCCCAGAGGGGTGCGAGCAGCCCCTTGAGGACCACGTCGAGCAGCAGAAGGGCGGCACAGGTGATGTACCACGGCCCGGCCGGCGGCGCCGGGATCGCGCGACGCCCGACGGCGGAAAGAAGCGGCCGCGCCAGCACGACTCCGAGCATGATATAGGCGACGACCCGCAGGATCGCCCACGGCGGCCAGCCGATCGCGAACGCCAGCCACGGTTCGGAGCCGGCCGCGGCGAGCGCTCCGACGTAGTAGGACATGTAGCCGACCAGGACGGCGCCGAGCGCGATCCCGAGAAACCCGCCGGACAAGACCGTCAGGACGATGAATGCGCCGAGGTGAACGAGATGCTGTGGCAGGTACAGACCCGGCTCAGTCTCCCGTCCATGCCCGGTCCGTATGTAGTCGAACATCTCGTCCCGGTATCTCGGCCCGTTCAGCACCACCTCAGCAGCCCCTGCCGGATCGTGGGCCGTCACGGCGATGATTGTGGTCGAGAGAGAGATCGCCCACAGCACGGAGGCGATCAAGGCCAGGGAGAACCTGCCGCGAAGAACGAGGATCGCGAGGATCGGGTAGACGGCCAGCGTGGCGAGGATCGGCAGGAGGAACCGTCCGCCGGTCCAGAAACCGATCAGAACGGCGACCGGCGCGAAGAGCGCCGGAATGAGCGGGATCGCGCTCCGGATCACCGCCGATGCGGCGCGGCCGGCCGGTTCGCCACCGAGCCCCGCTCCGGTTGTGGAAGTTGTCACGCCCGCTCGGGTCCGTCGACGCTCAGGAAGTTTTCCAGATCACGGGCACGGGCTTCGATCGCATCGTTCGTGACGACGGAGAGTCGCCTGAGGCTGAAATCTTCGATGCAAAACGAGGCCATGACGCTGCCGTAAATCGTCGCCCTGCGCAGGGCTGGTCCGGTTTGCACCCCTTCACGGGCGAGGTATCCCATGAAACCTCCCGCGAAGCTGTCGCCCGCTCCGGTCGGATCCACCGGGCGCTCGACCGGGTAAGCCGGTACCGCGAAGTAGTGTCCCCCGGAGAACAGGGCCGCTCCGTACTCCCCCCTCTTGATGACGAGGAAGCGCAGTCCCAGAGCGAGCAGCCGCCGCGCCGCAACGACCGTGTTGAATTCCCCGGCCAGCTGGCGTGCCTCGGCATCATTGATGACGAGCCCGTCGACCGAAACGAGAAGACTCTTGAGGCTGTCGCTTTTCGCCTCGATCCAGTGGTTCATCGTGTCGCAGGCGACGAAGCCGGGGCGGACGTCACGCAGCACCTGGGCCTGGAGGTCGGGGTCGATGTTCCCCAGAAAGAGATTCGGCACCCCGCGATCACGGCGCGCCACTTTCGGCTTGAACGATTCGAACACATTGAGCTGCAGATCCAGCGTCGTCCGATCGTTCAGATCGTCGGAATAACGGCCGCTCCACCGGAAGGTCCGGCCCTTGCGGACCTCGAGTCCCTCGACGTCAATGCCGCGGTCGCGCAGCATGCTGATCGGCTCGTCGCCGAAGTCCTCGCCAACGGGGGCGATCATGCGCACCTGGGTGAAAAACGAGGCGGCGACGGCACAGTAGATCGCCGAACCGCCGAGCACCTCGCGCGCTTCCCCATAGGGTGTTTTGACGGTATCGAACGCGACCGAACCGATGACGAGAAGAGACATGATTCAATCCAGGTGGCGACCCAGAATCAGGTTCAGCCGTTCGCGGACCTCCGGGGGGATCCGGGAACGGTCGGTGAGAATGGCATTCTGAAGAGCGCCCCCGCACTGGCAGGATCGCGTCTTCGGGAGGGACGACGCGACCTTTTCGACGATGGTCGCAGCGGTCCGCGCGTTGTCGTTCAGCCGGGCGACAACCTCCTCGACGCTCACCGCATCCTCCCCCTCCTTCCAGCAATCATAATCGGTGACCATCGCCATTGTCGCGTAGCAGATCTCCGCCTCACGAGCCAGTTTGACCTCCTGCGCGTTGGTCATCCCGATCACGTCGACCTTCCAGGACCGGTACAGATTCGATTCGGCCCGCGTGGAAAACTGCGGGCCCTCGATACAGAGGTAGATGCCCCCGCGATGCAGCCTGGCGCCGATGGCCTCGGTGGCCTCGGCCACCGTTCCCGACAGATCCCCGCAAAATGGATCGGCGAGCGAGACATGGGCGACCACCCCGTCCCCAAAGAAGGTCCCCGCGCGGTGCCGGGTCCCGTCGATGAGCTGATCGGGGAGCACAATGTCGAGGGGATGAAGGTGCTCCTTCATGCTGCCGACGGCGCTCACCGAGACGATCCGTTCGACCCCGAGCGCCTTGAAGCCGTACATGTTTGCCCGGAAGTTGATCTCCGACGGGAGCAGGCGGTGGCCGCGCCCGTGTCGGGCAAGGAACGCGATATCGCGGCCGCCGAGCCGTCCCAGCACAAATCGATCCGACGGCTCACCAAACGGCGTGCGAACATTCTCCTCACGCCGATCTTCGAGGGCGGCCATCTGATAGAGACCGCTTCCCCCGATCACGCCGAACCCGGCCACGGATGCGCCCTCCGGAAGGGGGCGGATGCTAGCACCCGCCCCACCAGGTGTCAATAAACGGTCGTTGATACGCCCGGCCCCGCAGGACCGGACGATCACCACAGGCGCGCTTCAGGTGGCCCCAGTCATATCGGCAGGGCCTGCCTCAGGGCAGGCCCCTCAGGACCAAGGGGACGCGCGAACCGGACGGCGCGTCAGAAAGCGAGGGGTCGCTTCAGGCGGATGAGGCTTGTGCTTTCCCCCCGGGCCCCGAGGCGGCCCACAACCTCCAGCGTGCCGTCGCCTGAACTGAGGGTGAGAACCATCGAAGCGGTCGACCCCGACCGTCGTCCGGCCCGGCGGCCGAGCAGGGACTGGTATCGGTTCTCCACGACCCGTGCTCTGCGCCTGGCTTCCACGATCTTCAGTCCATGTTCCCTGAAGAAGTGGTAGCTGACGCGCCTTGTCAGCCGCGCGAGCCCCTTCTCCGGGGGCATGGTCATGACGAGTCTCTCGGCCCGTCTCGTCGACAAGGGAGGCACCTCTCTCTCCGGGGTGGCTCAGTGGTCTTCTTCTAGCCAGGATCGGTTCGATTTTATGGGTCGCCCACCCGAGTGTCAACGGTCCTTGCACACCCTCATGCCGGCACCTAGATTTTGAGGGATCAACGGTTTAGGGGGAGGTGTGTCGAAAACACGCCAAATACCACCCGAAGACAAGGGACGAATCCGCGTGAGGAGGTATGCCTACACCGTTGGGCTGTGCGCCACAGCCTTCGTCGTGTGGCGCATTTACCTCGTCCGTGAACTTCTCCTGAGCGAGATCCTACCGGTCTCGATATTCTCGCTGTTCATCGGGTTCGCCTGGTATTTCAGCTTCTCCATCTTCCCGCGCGCGAGCCTGTCGATCTCACTCGACATGGCCTATCTCCTCACGGCGATGTGCGTCCTCCCGCGCCCGCTCCCCCTGGCGGTGGCGCTCGCCGGTTCGGTGATCGGATGCTCCATGCGCGCCCGTGACAGCAGTCATCGCCAGAACCCCTTCCTCGAGGTGCTCGGTCTGAACACGGGAGGCATCGTTCTCGTGACGATCGCCGGAGGGGCGATCTCCGTCCAACTGGCCGAGCATTGGCAGTTCCAATCGATGAACTGGTGGACGGTGACCTGCGTGGTGGCGCTATTCCTGATCTACAACCTCGTCAACCTCGCCGTGATGTCGGTGGCGGTCGCTTTAAAGGGCGAACCTCTCATGCCGTACCTCGCTCAGTACCTGCGCTACATGCCGTCGCTGGAGGTATTCACCATTCCCCTCTGCCTCGGCCTGGCCCTCCTTTACACCGCCAGCGGAATCTGGGGATTCATGACGATGGCCACAACGATCCTGCTGGCCAGCGGTCTTCTCAAGCGCCTGAACCTGGCGCGCACCGAACTGACCGTCACCAACGAACAGCTGCAGACCCGCTCCCGGGAGCTGGCCACGCTCAACACCATCGGTCGAGAGATCAGCACATCGCTCGACCCCTGGGTGGTCGTGACCCGCATCAGCAGCCACGTGCAGCGCATTCTCGATGCCCCGTTTCTGTTCCTCTCGCTCTACCACCCCGGGCTGAGCGATTTTTACGTGGAGTTCATCGCGCGGGAGGGGAAACTCCAACCGCGGCCGGAGCGCGAGCTGGGAAAGGGATTCACGACCTGGATGATTGAAGCCCAGCGACCGATCCTCGTGGAGGATCTGCACGTCGACCGGGACACACTCGCATGCGCGCCGTTGATTCTCGATCCTTCAGTCCGCTCGATCCTGGCGGCGCCGCTCATCGTCAACAGCGAGGCAGTCGGCGTGCTTTGTGTGGAGAGCCCCCGTCCGAACGCCTACACCATCGACCAACTGTCGGTCTTCACGACCATCGCCCAGCAGGGCGCGGTGGCGATCGAGAATGCACGCAATTACGAACTGGCGACCGTCGACCAGCTGACCGGGCTCTTCCTGAGGGATTACTTCTACCGCAAGCTCTCGGAGGAGCAGGTCCGCGCCCGGCGCTACGGCAGCACCTTTGCCCTCCTGATGCTCGACCTCGACAGCTTCAAGGAGATCAACGATTCCCTCGGGCATCTGGCGGGGGATCGATATCTGCGCCGGGTCGGTAAGGTGATCCGCGAGACGATGCGCGGCGCCGATGTGGCCTGTCGTTACGGCGGTGAAGAGTTCGCCATCGTCCTTCCGGAGACCGATCTCACCGGTGCGGTGACGATCGGGGAGCGGATCCGCAAGCGGATCGCCAGAATGGAGGTGCCGGCCGGGGACGAACTGATGCGCACCACCGTCAGTATCGGGATCGCGATCGATCCGACCGACTTCACTGGAACTCGGCCCGGCCTCCTGGATCGGGGCGACCAGGCGCTCTACGCGGCGTAGAACAGCGGGCGCAAACGGGTGGCTACGACGGCTTTGGTAACAGAGAAGAAGACATCCCGCCGCGCTCGCTGAGATCCTTCTCCGTCCTCATTCACCACCCTCAACGAACTCGATCAGCGGCCGGCCGATTCGCCGTTCGAACTGCTCGGCCATGGAAAGAGCCCCACCGATGGCCGAATCGACCAGCACTTTCTCGACCCTCAACATGGGGAAGTAGATGGTCGATGGCCGGCTCCCCGAATCTCCGCGGACGATACCCCCGACCCATTCGTCGAACGAATTCAGATCGATTCCCTCGATGACGATCCCCGCGGCGTCGAGGTATCGGACGATCCCCCAGAACCGTTCGCGCGGATTCTGAAGATAAACAATCACGCAGGCAGGCGGTTTGAGGAGGGGGATCACCATGTGAGCATCTCTGGAGCAACCTGGTCGATTAGCGGGCCTCCGGCGCACCGCGCGGCGGGCTGGTTCCACCCCCGCGCCGCCGGCCGGACGACTCGGTCCGATCCTGGCGCGCCTGACGTCGCGACGCACCCGCCGCCTCGCGCAGTTCGATCAGGATGCCCCCGGTTCCTTTCGGATGAATGAACGCGATGCGCGATCCCTTGGCCCCCGGGCGCCCGGGTGCGCCTGCGGGGATCAATCCGGCATTCCCGAATCGTTTCATCGCCGCATCCAGATCGGCAACCTCGAAGCAGATGTGGTGGATCCCCTCCCCGCGACGTTCGATGAATCGAGCCACCGTGGAGTCATCGGATAGCGGTTCGACAAGTTCAATGCGGGTCCGCCCGGCCGGCAGCATGGCCACACGCACCTTCTCCCC
>JAPUIN010000126.1 GCA_027297005.1 Acidobacteriota bacterium | reverse complement strand
GTTCACCAGGCGCTCAACCACATGCGCGTCGAGAAGATGGAGTCGCGCGACGCGATTCGCGCCTCAGTCGAGAGCCGCATCCGGCCGATCTTCATGAGCGTCGGAACGTCCACTCTGGGGATGCTCCCCCTCGTACTCTTCCCCGGCGCCGGCTCGGAGCTGTACCGGGGACTGGGCGCCGTCGTCATCGGCGGCCTGGTCGTATCGACGATCTTCACGCTCTTCCTGGTGCCGTCGCTGTTCAGCCTGATGCTCGATCTGCGCACGGCCCTCGCGATCCGGATGCGTGCCCTGCCCGGCTTGCGTGAACGGACGGTCGGAGGGAACCTCATTGGGCGCTGACGACGCCGGGTGGCTTGGCTCCCGCCCCGCCCTTGCGTATTCTCTGACGACCATGCGAATCGAACGATGGGAGCCCGAGCGGGACGGCCCGCTCTCGGAGCATGCCCTGCGGCGCAAGCTCCGGAAACTCGGTTACCTGGCCACCCGTTATCACTACCCGCCTGGAACCATTTTCGACGAGCATGCTCACGATGTCGATGAGATCGACGCCATTCTTTCGGGCCGCTTCCGGATGGAGATGGAGGGCCGGTCGATCGAGCTCGGTGCGGGGGACACCCTGTACGTCCCGCGCGGCACGATGCACCGCGCCGCGGTGGTCGGGGACGAGCCGGTCGTGAGCCTCGACGCCGTCAGGAGGGAGTAGGCCGTGACCCGCGCGCGTCAGGCGGTCAGGAAGCGGCCCGGGAAGAGCCCGAAGCAGGCGAGACGACGCACGGCCGGGGAAGCGGGGCGCGTGCTGCTGCTGGTCGGCACGCGTAAGGGGGCGTTTCTCTTCCACGCCGACCCGGGCCGGCGCCGGTGGCGGCTGGACGGGCCGCACTACCTCGGCTCGATCGTTCACCATTTCGTCATGGATCCCCGCGATCGACGATCGATCCTGATGGCGGCGAAGACCGGCCACCTCGGGCCGACCATCTTCCGTTCGAGTAATCGGGGCAGGACCTGGCAGGAGGCGGCGCGCCCGCCCGCCTTCCCGAAATCGGCCGTCGGGGCGGGGCGGGCCGTGGATGCGGTCTTCTGGCTGACGCCAGGTCTGCCGAATCAGCCCGGTGTCTGGTGGGCCGGGACCACGCCACACGGTCTGTTCCGGAGCGCCGACGGCGGCGCGACCTGGGACGCCGTCGAAGGTTTCAACCGCCACCCGCTCGGACTACCCTGGGACGATCACCACTTCGGCGCCACCCCCGGCGGACAGCTCACCCATTCGATCCTGCTGGACCCGCGCGACGCGCGCCACATCTACGTCGGCCTCTCTGTGGGGGGGATATTCGAGTCGCGCGATACCGGCGCCACCTGGCGCCCCTTGAACCGGGGCGTGATCGCCGATTTTCTTCCGGAGACCGACCCCGAATTCGGCCACGATCCCCACCGCGTCGTCCTGCACCCCTTGCGCCCCGATCGGTTGTACCAGGCAAATCATTGCGGCACCTATCGTCTCGACCGGCCCGGCGACCGGTGGGAGAGGATCGGAAACAACATGCCGAAGGGGATTGGCGACATCGGGTTTCCGATCGCAACGCACCCGCGCGATCCGGACGTGGCGTGGATCTTCCCGATGGACGGCACCTCGGTCTGGCCGCGCACTAGCCCGGGGGGACGCCCCGCGGTCTTCCGCACCCGCGATGCCGGCCGTACGTGGCAGCGTCAGGATCGGGGGCTGCCGCGGCGCGACGCGTGGTTCACGGTGTTGCGGCAGGCGTTCGACGTCGATTCGTCCAACCTGGCCGGTCTCTATTTCGGCACGACCGGCGGCGAGTTGTGGGGGAGCACCGATGAGGGGCGCATATGGCGCCTCATCGCCGGCCACCTCCCCGCGATCTATTCCGTGACGACGGCGATGGTCGATCGATGAAGATCCGCATTCCCAGCCCCCTGCACTCATACACCGACGGCAGGACCGACTTACAGGGGGAGGGGGAGACGCTGGCGGAACTGCTCGTCTACCTCGATCTCCTCCATCCCGGCCTGCGCTTCCGCATCATCGATGAGCAGGATCGGATCCGCCCGCACATCCGCTTGTTCGTCGCGGGAAAGCTCGCCACCGGCCTCGCCCATCCGATCGGACCGGATGACGAGATTCAGATTGTCTGCGCATTGAGCGGTGGTTGAAACGACCCGACGCAATACCCGCACAGTCTTCTAGATTTTCCCCGCCAGCACGTTCTGGAGCGTCGACTCGTCGATGTTCGATCCCGACAGGATGATTCCGACCTTTTTTCCGGCGAGCGTATCGCGAAGCCGCATGAGGCCGGCCAGACCGGCCCCGCCGGCCCCTTCGGCCAGATTATGGGTCGTGCGCAGGAGCAGACGGATTCCTTCCGCCAGCTGCGTCTCGGTCACGGTAACGAACCCCGCCAGCCCTTCCCGTAGCGTCTCGAAGGTCGTTTCGTAGACCCCCCGCGTGGCGAGACCGTCGGCGAAGGTATCGGCGCTCGATTTCGGTATGGGACGGCCGGCGTGCCACGAATCGTGAATGGCGGAGGCCCTCTCCGCCTGCACGCCATAGACCTTGAGCCCGGGGCGCATCTCGTGCGCCACGGTGAGGGCCCCGACCGCCTGTGATCCGCCGCCCACGGCGACGACGAGGGCATCGAGGTTGGGCGCCGACTCCAGGATCTCGAGTGACAACGTCGCCGCGCCGGCAAGAATATGGGGGTTGTCGGTGGCGTGCACCATCAGGAGACCGCGCTCCCGGACCAGCCGGCCGGCGACAGCCACCGACTCGTCGTAGTCGCGCCCCTCCTCGACGACCTCCGCCCCGAGACCCCGCATCGCCTCGTTCTTCCCCGGGCTGTTCCCGACCGGAACGCAGATCGTGACCTTCACCCCCAGCTCACGGCCGGCCCAGGCAAGCCCCTGACCGTGGTTCCCCCGGCTGGCCGCCACCACGCCGTGGCGGCGCTCCTCCGCCGACAGGGACGTCATGACAGAGAGGCCGCCGCGGACCTTGAAGGCATTGGTGGGGTTGTGGTTCTCGTGCTTGACCCCGACCGTGATCCCCCCGCCGACCGCATGATCCAGAGGCGCGTAGTAGCGGAAGGGGGTGGGGGCGAGGAATCTCCCGATGCGATCCCGGGCGGCCTGGACGTCCGGGAAGGTGATCGGCAAGCGGCTCATTGAGGCAGTTTACCCCACCCGGCCCCGACAGATCGCCGGAACCGGCCGCCCCGCCGGCGCGTATGATTTGTGTGCTCACTTCTTGAGGAGGAGCCATGCGCCGATCTCTCGTCATCCTGTCCGTTTCGTTCGTCGCCCTTCTTCTCGTCGGCCCCCTGTCGGCCGCCGAGACCACCCGGACCGTACGCGCCGAGCTGCCGGAGAGCGCCTCCGAACGCTTCGGGATCGAGAATCTGGCTGGCTCGATCATCGTCCGTCCGGGGAGCGGATCCCGCGTCGTCGCGGTCGCCACGGTCCACGCCGAGAGCGCTGAGCTCGCCGAGACGATCAGGATCGAGCAGGTCGACGGCGAGCACGGCCGACCCGTCCTGCGTGTCATCTATCCCCTGGACGAGCATCGCACCATCCGTTACCCGGGTGGTTCGGCGAGCATCGGCCACAGGGGCGGGTTCCTGGCCCGGCTCTTCGGCGGCTACGATCAGACGCGCACGCGGTATGACGGCCGGAAGGTAACCGTCTCGAACAGTGGCGGAGTCCTGTTGTACGCCGACGTCGTGGTCGAGATCCCGGCGCGCTCGGTCGACGCGTACTTCAGCAACGTGGCCGGGCCGTTGCGCGCCTCGGAGGTGGAAGGAAAGCTCGATTTCAGCACCGGGGCGGGAGACGTGCGGCTGGAGAGCGTCCACGGCGAGATAGCGATCAACACCGGATCGGGGGACGTCAAGGTGGAGGAGGGGAACGGCCGGATCTCCGTCGACACCGGATCGGGGGACGTGACGATCTCACGGTCCGAGGGCCGGATCAGCTGCGACACGGGCAGCGGCAACTGTACAGTTCGCGAGTTCCGGGGGGAGGCGATCTCGGCCGACACCGGGTCCGGCGACATCACCATCAGATCCGCCGAGGTTGATCGCATCTCGGTCGACACCGGGTCCGGCGACATCAACCTCGTCGACTGCGACATCGAGCAACTCGACGCCGACACCGGGTCGGGGGACATCAATCTCGCGGCGCGCGGCGATCGTCTCAGCCGCATCATTGCCGATACCGGCAGTGGTGACGTCTCCTTACGGCTTGGCCCACATGCCTCGTTCGAGGTGAGAGCCAGCCAGGGGAGCGGTGATCTGGTCACCCGGTACCGGGACGCCAGACCGATCATCGAGGATCGCGAGGTGATCGGTTACATCCGGGGGGACGCCCGGATCCGCATCACCGTCGATACCGGAAGCGGCGACGTCCTGATCGAGCCGGGCCCGGCCGCCGCATAACCGGTCCCCCCGCTACGACCCCATTGCGGGTCATCCAGAGCATTGCGGATCCACGTCCGGACGACGCGCCCGCATGCTGGCTGACGGACTCCGCTCCCCGTCCGGTCCGATCTCCGTGCAGCGCGCACCCTCCCTCAAGTAAAATAGCGTCCTCCCGGAGATCAACCGGATCATGACGCGCGTCAGCCGCAGATCGTTTCTTCACACCGCCGCCCTGGCCGGCGCCGCCGTCACGCTGCCGGGCTGTCGCGGGCTCCTTCCCCATCCCCCGCACGATGCGGTCGTCATCGGCGCCGGCATCGCCGGCCTCGCAGCGGCCAGGGACCTCCTCCGCGCGGGGCTCGACGTCGTCCTCCTCGAGGCTCGAAACCGGACCGGAGGCCGGGTGCGGACGCTGCACGATCCAGCCGAGCACGGCCTCGAGATCGGCGCGCAGATGATTCACGGATCGCGCGCGTCGATCTGGGAAGTCATCCACGAATTCGGCATCGCGACACGCACGCTGGGCAACGGGAGCCGCTGGATCCTCCAGTCGGACGGCACCTTCCAGCAGCCGGAAGCCGGCCTCGAGGAGGTGACCAAGGCGCGGCTCAAAGAGGCGTTCCACGCCCACCGCGGCGAGGACATCCCGTACGCCACATTCCTCAACCGCATCGATCTGACCGAGGCCGAGCGTATCATTGCGGACGAGAGAGCTCTGGGATTCTCGGTCGAGCCGGACGAGATCGGCCTGCGCTCCGTCATGGAGGATTCCGCCGCCTGGGAGCTTTACCTGGATGATAACTTCCACGTGATCGGCGGATACGATGCCGTCCCCACCGGCCTGGCCGCTCACCTCGGTGATCGCATCCGGCTCGAGAGTGTCGTGCAGGGGATCGAGTGGGGTGGGGTGGGAGTCAAGGTCTCCTATCAACGGGAGGGACGCACGGAATCGCTGACGGCCCGCCGCGCCGTCATCACGCTGCCAATCGGTGTCCTGCAGTCGGGGCGGCCCGCGTTCGATCCGGGCCTGCCGGCCTGGAAGCGGCGCGCCATCGACGGGCTCGGCATGGGGCGGGTCGTCGTCCTGCCGCTGTTGTTCAGGGACTGGTTCTGGCGCGGACGCCAGCCCGGTCTCACCAGCTGGCGATCGCATGGCGGTCGTGTGTCGTTCTGGGACCCCCACCCGCCGGGAACCGGCTTGCCGGTGCTGCAGGCGTGGGTCACAGGGCGGACGGCGCAGGAGGTGAGCGATCTCGGCCCCCAGGGGGGAGTCGATCAGGTTCTCGCCTGGATCGAGGAGGCGTTTCCGGGATCGGGAGCCTGCGATCGTCTCGAGTGGTGGGGAATCGGCGACTGGGTCCGCGATCCGTACTCGCTCGGCTCTTACTCGGTCACCCGCCCCGGCGGGTATCGGCAGCGCGCGGTGTTGGGGACGCCGATCCAGGATCGCCTCTACTTCGCGGGTGAGGCGACCGCCCCCTCTCCGCACTACCAGACGGTCCACGGCGCTTACAGCAGCGGGCGGCGGGCGGCCCTCGAGATCCTCGCGGCGCTCGGACTCGAGGCGGCGTAACCGGCGGGCGGCCACGCGCGATTCAGAGCCGTCCCGCTGTATCATCCTCCCTTTATGAGAGACCGATGAATCTCGGCCTCAAGGACCAAGTGGTGATCGTCACCGGGGGATCGCGCGGCATCGGCCGGGCGACGGCGCAGGCATTTCTCGAAGAGGGCGCCCGCGTGATGATCTCCTCGATACGCCAGTCGTCGGTGGAGAAGGCCGTGCATGAGCTCTCACCGCTCGGGCGGGTCGAAGGGATCCCCGCCGACGTGGCGAACGAGAAGGATGTCGTGCACCTCGTCGAGGAGACGGGCCGGCGGCTAGGACCGCCTGACGTCATGGTGGCGAATGCCGGCATTGCCGGGGAAGTGATGAACCTGGCCGACATGCCGGTCGAGGAGTGGGATCGAATGATGGCAGTCCATCTCCGCGGGACCTTCCTCTGCGGGCGTGAGGCGGCGCGCGCCATGCGGGCCGCGGGGCGGAAGGGACGCATCGTGACGATCGCATCGAGCTCGTCCTACGAGTGCGATCCCGGCAGCGGACATTACAACACCGCCAAGGCCGGCATGCTCGGGCTCACCCGCTCGCTGGCAGTCGACCTCTCGGAATGGGGGATCCGGGTCAACAGCGTGGCGCCCGGATGGGTTCGCACCGACATGACCGTGGACGATATCCCGCCCGCCCACCTGAAGCTGCAGAACTGCGGCGTCATGCCTCGTGTCGGGGAGCCGGTCGAGATCGCCCGGGCCATCCTGTTCCTCGCCTCGGAAGGGTGCGCCTTCATGACCGGCGCGACGCTCGTCGTCGACGGCGGGCAGATCATCGTCGCGCCGAAGGCGTACGGCGTGGAGGCCGATACTTGAAGATCGGGATCGACGGCCGATTCCTGCTGCATCGCAGGACCGGCGTCGAGACTTATCTCCACGAGATCCTCAGGCGGCTTTTGACCCTGGAAGGAACGGAGGAGTACGTTCTGTTCCGGTGCGACGGGGACCCGCAGCTCCCTCCGGGCCGCTGGCGCCATGCCGGCGGGAACGGCGCGCGCGGGGCGGGGGCGTGGCGCGCGATCTCGCTGCTCCTGCAGGAGAAGCCGGACCTCTTCTACTCCCCCGTCACCGCCTATCCGCTGGCCGGCGCGGGCCGGCTGATCGTGACAGTGCACGACCTCGCCTGGCACCAGCTCCCTGCCGACTACTCTTTCAATCAGCGGCTGCGCCATCGATTGTGGGTGCGCATGGCGGCGCGCCGGGCCGATCGGATCGTGACCGTCTCGGCAACGACCCGCGCACATCTGGTGGAGATGGAGCCGGCCGTCTCCGGGAGGACATCCGTGATCTCTCCGGGTGTCGACGACGCTTTCTTCCGGGAATCGCCACCGGAGGATCGCCAGCGCGCGCGCCGGCGCTATGGGCTCGAGGGGCATTACATCCTTGCGGTCGGCACGTTTCATCCGAGAAAGAATCTGCCGACGCTCGTCGACGCGTTCGATCGCTTCCGCGCGCGGAACGGCGAGCGGGTTCAGTTGCTCCTCGCCGGCGGCGCAGGAGACGACTCCGATCGCATTCGCGAGCGCGTCCGTTCGAGCCGCCACCGCGATGACATCGTGCTTGCGGGCTACGTGCCACGCGAGGATCTTCCGGCGCTTTACTCCGACGCCGATCTGCTCGCGCTGCCGAGTCGGCAGGAGGGGTTCGGTATTCCGCCACTCGAGGCGATGGCCTGCGGAACGCCGGCCCTCGTCGCCGACCTGCCGATCTTCCGCGAGGTGTGCGGCGACGCGGCGTTCCTGGTCAACGCCTCCGATCCCGACAACATCGCTGCGGGGATCGAGACGGCCAGGCGCGGAGCGCCCGGCAGTGGCGATCGCATCAAGCGCGGACGCGAACGCGCGCGTCGTTACCGCTGGGAGAATTCCGCGCTGCAGCTGAGGGATCTTTTCCGCGATACGGTGGCCCGCAAGCGGGCCGCATGATCGCCTTCACCGCACCGACTCACGGGGGATTCTCGATGACGTCCCGACTGCCGGCCCGGGCCGGACTCGCACTGTTCACGGCACAGTTCGCCTGCACTCCTCCCGTCGGGGAGACCGGCACGCGCGCCGGC
>JAPUIN010000125.1 GCA_027297005.1 Acidobacteriota bacterium | reverse complement strand
CGCGCCGTGCCGCTCATGGAAGAGGGCGGCAGCATCCTGGCGCTGACTTATCTTGGAGCCGAAAGGGTGATTCCCAGGTACAACGTCATGGGGGTGGCGAAGGCGGCCCTGGAGGCGAGCGTGAGATACCTGGCGTACGATCTCGGCAAGCGGAACATCAGGGTGAATGGCATCTCTTCCGGCCCGATCAGCACGCTCGCAGCCCGCGGGGTCCCCGGGTTCCTGAACATGCTGGCGTACGTGCGGGAAAAGGCCCCCCTGCAGCGCAACACCGAACCGGCCGAGGTGGGGGACACCGCCCTGTTTCTCTGCTCCAGCCTGTCGCGCGGCATCACCGGTGAGGTGCTGTACGTCGACTGCGGTTATCACATCATGGGGATGTAGACGGACACCTCTCTGGCATTAACCACCGGTCGCCTGGCCAAGACCTTTCGCGGGGGATTCGGCCTGCGGCCGGTGCACGCCCTGCAGGGGATCGATCTTCAGATCCCTCGCGGCAGTGTGTTCGGCCTGCTCGGACCGAATGGCGCCGGCAAGACGACCCTGGTCAAGATCCTTCTCGGCATCGCCTTCCCGAGCGGCGGCAGCGCGTCGGTCCTCGGGAAGCCGCCCGGGGATGTCTCCGCCCTCGCCCGCATCGGCTACCTGCCCGAGAACCACCGCTATCCCGCGCATCTGACCGGCGAACAGGTCCTGCACCACTTCGGGCGCCTCTCCGGGATCCGGCAGCCGGAACGCGGGCGCCGGGTGACGGAAATGTTGCGCCGGGTCCGTCTGGAGGAGTGGCGTGGCACCCGCACGCACAAGTATTCCAAGGGAATGATGCAGCGCCTCGGCATGGCCCAGGCGGTGCTCAACGAACCGGACCTGCTGATCCTCGACGAGCCGACCGACGGGGTCGATCCGATTGGCCGGCACGAACTGCGCGACCTGGTGCTGGAGCAGCAGCGGCGTGGCGCGACGATCTTCCTGAACTCCCACCTGCTCTCCGAGGTCGAGCGCCTGTGCGACCGCGTGGCGATTCTGAAGCAGGGACGCCTGGTGCGGCACGGCACGCTCGACGACCTGACCCGGGGGACCGAGGGCCACGAAGTGATCGTTCGGGGCCTCGGGCCGGATCGGCTGGACAAACTGATCGTCGAGAACCCCGGCCTGAAGGCTGTGGAGGAAAGGTCGGGCGGTGAAGACCGCAGGCTGCGTCTCGCCGGGGACCTCGACGCGCTGAACCGCCTGATCGATCGTTTGCGCGTGGCCGGGGCGAGTATCGTTTCGGTGCTGCCGGCGCGGGACAGTCTCGAGGATGTCTTCGTCAAGGTGGTCGGCGAGGAGGACTCGTGAAGATCGCTGCCATACTGATCGATACCTGCCGCGAATTGCTGTACCGCAAGACGCTGATCATCTTCTTCGGAATGGTTACGCTGACCCATCTGTTTTTCATCCTGGCGCTGCAGACCGACGTGGCCGACGGGGCGATCGCCTCGATGCGGTTGTTCGGCATGGAGGGCAACGCGTCCGGAGGGGATCTTTCCTTCGGCAGCGGGCGTTCCCTGCCGGCCGGAGAGCTGAGCGCCGGCAGTTTCGTGCGCGGCGCGCAGATGGGAGTGGTCTTCTTCCTCTACCCGCTCGGCATCCTGTTGTCGCTGTTCGCCACGGCAAGCCTGGTGCCCCGGATGATTCACCAGGGGGCCATCGACCTGCTGCTGTCGAAGCCAATGAGCCGCACGCGGATCTTCCTGGCCCGCTACCTCGGAGCCCTGCTGGTCGGGGGGGGGAACCTGCTCTACCTGGTCGCCGGTCTCGGGATCATCCTGTGGGCGAAGACCGGCTACTGGAACGGCGGGCTGATCCTGTCGGGTCTGGTGATGACGCTCTACTTCGCGGCCCTCCTCGGTTTCCTGGTGCTGATCGGCACCATCTCCCGCTCGACCACGGTGTCGATCATGGTCACGGCGTTAATGTTCTTCGTCGGGTTGGTGGTCCGTTTCCCGCACCAGAACAGCGAGTGGCCGTTGCTGATCACCGGGCATGCGTGGCGTTTCGTGTCGGTTGCGGTGGTCGAGGTCCTGTATCATGCGCTGCCGCGAACCTATGACTTCGGGGAGATCGCCGGCAACTTGATCCTGCAGCGGGGCCCGATCACCTGGGGACCGATCCTGAACACCGTGCTGACCGGAGCGGTGGCCCTGGCCGCGGCAACGGTGTATTTCAAACGGACCGATTTCTGATCTCCGAACCGGTGGCAAACGAGGTTGATATGAAGATGAGATATTCGTGCACTGTCGTTGCGTTGCTCGTGGCGCTCTCCGGGCTCGCCTGCCTTCAGCCGCGACCGACCGGCGCCAACGCGGTGCGCAATAGCCCGATGCGCGCCCTGCCGGAACGCAGCGCCGGGCTGCTGGTGATCGAGCTCGGATCGCTCCGGGATCGCCGATCCGTGACACGCTGGATGTCCGACCTCGCGGCCCGCGCGGAGATGGACGGGGCGATGCGGTCGGTATTCGATCGCTTCGGAAGGCGAATCCTCGACCGCCTCGATCGACTCGCGCTTGTCGTGGTGCCGATCGAGCCCGGTCACACCGGTTTTGCGTTGATGGCCGAGGGGGATCTCGACGAAGCGACGCTGCTGCAGTCGATGGGGGGAGCGCGGACCGTGACGTTGCTGGAGATCGCCGACCAGCCGGATGTCAGCGTCACGATACTCAGCGGCGGAACTCTGGTGGTCGGCCCGCTGACTGTTCTCAACATGGTGCAGGACAATGCTCCGGCCGGGGCCGGGGAGGGGTTCGGGGCGGGAGGTCTGCAGAAGAACGGCTCCCTGATGTCGATGCTCGATCGCGTGGATGCGAGGTCGCAGATCTGGGGCGCCATTGATTACGCGCCGCTGGCGAAT
>JAPUIN010000124.1 GCA_027297005.1 Acidobacteriota bacterium | reverse complement strand
GCTACCAAGCTGCGCTACGCCCCGAAATATCTATTCTACAACAGGTTACACGGTGTCTCCTGGAGCCGCCGTGCCTTTTATTTCCTGTCTTGGATCGGCCCCTGGAGCGGTTGATGACGAATGGATCAGGCGGCTTGCCGTCCGGATCACACAGGGCGGGCACTCCCTGCAGGTGGCCCGCCTCGATCTCGCGCCGCATTATATCCGACCGGAGGTGCCTTGTGGCGTCCTTATAATATGACGGTCAGTGCCTGATGCGGTCTGGATCGGATGGACGCCGGAGATGTTTACTTATTGCCACCAAGGTAGTATTCGCCGGCAAACGCTTCGAAGAGATCTTCGTACGCTTCCCGCACACCGCTTGACACAAACCCCCGCCGCGCCCAATTCACGATTCCGAGACTCCACGCGCCGGCAATGTATGGTTTCCCCGTTTCCGTTAAATGGCCCGACCGGAACAGGTGGAGGCCCACGTGGTAAACGAACACCGGCCCCGTGTCCTCGGAATCGAGCTTCATGTACAACTTGTTTGAGCAGGAGTTCGCAGGGTCTGTTGTTCGCAGTCGCGGCATCTTCGATTTGAGTTGGGCTCGCGCGAGCTTTTCTAGGGACGCCTGACCAATGCCGTGTTTCTCCGCGTCGGCCTCTGTGCCTATTTCAACGTACAGGATGACGCACTTGAGATTGGCGAGCGCGTTCCCCTTTCCTTCAGCCAGTCCATCAGAGACTCCCACCAAACTCAACATGAGCGCCGCGAGCGCAACCCCGTGTCTCGCCATGATCTCCCTCTATTTGACCCACGTTACGTCCACGCGCGGATGGTGTCAATATTGCCGACAGCGAAACGCGGCAACTTTCCCATTTATCGTCATGTATATTCGCGCCGTTGCGACGGTGCTCCGCATGCCGCTATAATGGCGCCTCCTGCAGAACAGTTCTCGTGTTTCATCCCTCGGTCGTCCATCGCGCCATACGAGGTGTCGCTTGAAGGTGATCCGAAAAACAGCGCCCAGGCCGGACGCTCTCGAATGGGCCGACGTCCCGGCGCCGGCATGCGGAGCGGACGAGGTCCTGCTCCGGGTGCGCGCGGCCTCTCTGTGCGGCACTGATGCCCACATCTACAATTGGGATTCTTCGATCGCCGGAAAGATCCTTGCAGCGACCGACGGTCTGAAGCGGCCGCTGATCCTCGGGCACGAATTCTGCGGCGAAGTCGTCGAAGTGGGCCGAGATGTCCGCGGTGTGGGCGAGGGTGCAGCGGAGCCGATCCGCACCGGGGATCTCGTGTCCGCCGAGAGCCACATCGCCTGCGGGCGCTGCTATCAATGCCGGCACGGCGAGTACCACGTCTGCATGCGGGAAACGATCATCGGGGTCCAGCGTGACGGTGGTTTTGCAGAGTTCATCGCCATCCCTGCCCGCTGTGCCTGGATCCAGGATGCCTCGACCGTCCCTGTCGACATCGCGTGCGTTGCGGAACCATTCGGCAACGCGGTGCACGCGGCGACCGAGTACGACCCGCGGGATTGCTGCGTGGTGATCTTCGGCGTGGGTCCGATCGGCCTGTTCTCCACCATCGTGGCGTCGGCCCGTGGAGCAGCGCGTATCATCGTCGTCGACACGAGTCGGTTCCGCCTCGATCTCGCCTCCCGCGTCGGGGCCTATCGAACGATCGAGACGCATCCAGCTTCGTCCTCGGATCCGGATGCCCGTCCCCGCGAGCGTGAGCGACTCAATGGTTTGATCCGTGACGCAGCCCAGCCTTTCGAGGTCGACCTCGTCATGGAGATGAGCGGCCATCCCGACGCGCTCGACACCTCCCTTCGCGTCGTGCGGCGTGGCGGAAAGATCGTGCTGTTCGGACTTCCCAAGACGAGCGCTGTGACCTTCGAGCGCTACTCCGAGGACGTGATCTTTGGAGGTGTGACGCTGAAAGGGATCATCGGCCGCAAGCTTTACGGCAACTGGGAGACCTCGCGGGAGTTAATGGCTGAGGCCTCGGTCCGCGAAAAGATTCGGGCCGTCATCACGCACTCGGTACCGTTCTCCCGGTATCAAGAAGCGTTTCAGAAGATGCTCGGTGGCGAGAGCGGTAAGGTCGTGATGCGCATCGCCGAGGCCTGATCATGGCCAGGAAGGAGGGACCCACATCACCATGAACGCTCGGCTACAGACCTTTCTCGACCAAGAGATTGCGGGTCTGAAAACCAGGGGGATCTTTCGCATGCCGCGGGTGCTGGAGACGGCCGCCGGGCCGCGCGTCCGCATCGGCGGCAGGGAGATCATTCAGCTGTCATCCAACAACTACCTGGGATTGACGACGCATCCGAAAGTCGTTGCCGCCGCAGAACACGCACTGCGCGAATTCGGCGCCGGTCCGGGAGCCGTGCGCACCATCGCGGGCACGATGTCCCTGCATGTCGAACTCGAGCAGCGGTTGGCGCGTTTCAAAGGGACCGAATCCGCCCTCGTGTTTCAGTCGGGTTATACGGCGAACGTCGGCGTCGTCTCAACGCTCATGCAGCGGGGTGACCTGATCGTCTCGGACGAATTGAATCACGCCAGCATCATCGACGGATGCCGCCTGTGCAAAGCCGATCGCGCCATTTACCGGCACCTCGACTATGGCCACCTCCGAGACATTCTCAAGGGCGCACGGGTCGCAAAAACCGGCAAGATCCTGGTCGTCGCCGATGGCGTCTTCTCCATGGACGGAGACGTGAGCGATCTGAAGGCGATCGCGTCATTGTGCGAAGAGTACGACGCAATCCCGATGGTGGACGATGCGCACGCCACCGGTGTGCTCGGCCGCAACGGCCGCGGGACGGTGGATCAATTCGGGGTCAAGGACCGCTGGGATATTCAGATCGGGACAATGTCCAAGGCGTTCGGAGTGATGGGCGGATACGTCTGCTGCTCTCGTTCGCTCGTGGAATATTACGTTCACAAGGCGCGTCCGTTCCTGTTCTCCTCCTCGCATCCCCCCGCCGTCATCGCCGCCTGCTCGGCCGCAGTGGACGTGATGCAGAACGAACCCGGACTGGTTGAACGACTTCGCGAGAACGCACGGTTCTTTAAGGACGGACTCAGGGATCTCGGCTTCAACACCGGTGCCTCGAGCACGCCCATCACCCCCGTCATCATTGGCTCTGGCAAGAAGGCGGCGCGCTTCTCTGATGAATTATTCACGCGAGGAGTCTTCGCGCAGGGGATTTTCTTCCCCATGGTGCCTGAGGAGAAATCCCGGGTTCGGACGATCGTGATGGCGACACACACGCGTGATGATCTTCAGGAGGCTCTTGATGCGTTCGGGGAGGTTGGTCGTCTTCTCGAGGTGATCCCCTGAAGCGCCCCCGCGAACCGGGAGTGGCCCTGTTGCGGAACCGATCAGGCTCTTGATTTCGGTCCGGTCGGGTCGACGGCGCTGAGGATCGTCGTTCGCTCGCTCATTGTTCCTTTCGACCTTGAAGCGGGAGTCGCCCGTCGGTGTCGTCCATCATGCGGATGATCTCCTTCAGTTCAGAAGTCACCGATTGCAGCGTCGCCCCCTGCGGCGAGGGGCCCGTCGACTCCCGGCGATCCAGAAGATCCTCGAGCACGCCCTGGGAGTCGTTCATGCCCAGCTTCTTGCGCGCCCCGGCAATGGTGTACCCCTCATCATGCAGGAGCTGTTTGATCGTCAGGACGAGGTCGATGTCCTTCTTGCGATAAAGGCGCTGTCCGGAGCGGCTCTTGGTCGGCGCCAGCTGCGGGAACTCTGACTCCCAGAAGCGGAGAACATAGGGCTGCGTGTCGGTCAACTGGCAGACTTCACCGATCTTGTAAAACAACTTTCGGGGGATTTCCTCAGGCATCGGATCGCTCCTTGCGCGTGCGATCGGAATTCATTCCCTGAAGGACAAGCCTTGAGGGGCGGAAGATCGGCCGGCGGGAAGCGGCGATCGGGATAGGGGTGCCGGTCCGAGGATTGCGTCCGATTCGCGGGCGGCGCCTCTGAACCTTGAAGGTACCGAAGCCGCTGATCAGTACGGATTCACCCTCGACGAGAGCGTGCCGAATCCGGTCGAGGATGAGATCGACGACCCGGCGTGATTCCTGTCGCGAGAGACCACCGTGAACCTTGTAGACCGCCTCGGCCAGATCCGACTTGGTTTTTCCCATGAGATCCCGAAGCGCCCGTTTGGGCGAAGCTCAGGCATCGTATGAGAGGCACGGTCTCATGTCAAGGCAGGCATTGAGGAATCGGGCTCAGGCCCGGCCGTATCGATCCTGGAGGCGGACGACATCATCGAGCTCGGGAGTGCTGACCTCGAACAGGGTGCAGTCGGTCACTGCCTCCATCCGGTGGCGCGTACCGGCAGGCAGATGGCGGCTGTCCCCGGGACCGAGAAGGCTCTCCGTCATGCGGCCGTTCTCCTCGAGAATCAATTTGAGGGATCCTTCGTAAACATAGAAGGCCTCGTCTTTCTTCTCGTGATACTGAAAGCTGAGCGATTCGCCCCGGGTAATCTTGAGGATTTTGCCCGCATAGCGATCCGTGTGGGCGAAGAGGATCTCCTCACCCCATGGCTTCGGAATTCGGCGGCTCATTCTCGCGAACCCAGAAGCCTGCCCGTGTATGGCGTGTCGCCGCGTTCAGGACGCCGCGCCACCGGTTGCGCGGCGTCGCATGGCCCATCCGGGCGCACGGGGATGACGGACACATACGGCGTTGCGCGCCGTCGATGATCGATCTCCATGGCCTTCTCCGAGTTCTTTGTTTCCACCTCGAAAGCCCCACGCGCGCGACCGGACGCCAGACCCGGACAGGCTCCTAGATCGGACATGCGTATTCGGCCGGCAGGAGATCCAGGACCCGTCTGCGCACCCGGACCTCGATCTCCCCCACCGTATCGAGGCCCATCGCCTCCTCCACGATCGAGCGTGCCTCGCGCATCGAAACGCTGCGCAGCACCTCCTTTACCCCCGGAATGGCCGAGGGGGTCATGCTGAGCTCACGGAACCCGAGCCCCGCAAGCACCACGGCGGACATCGGCTCCGCCGCCATCTCGCCGCAGACCGAAACACGAATTCCCCATTGCTCGGACGCCTCGATGATCCGCTGGAGGAGTCTGAGGATCGCGGGATGCATCGGCCGATAGAGAAAGGAGACCGACTCGTTCGTGCGATCCACAGCCAGCGTGTACTGAATGAGATCATTGGTTCCCACCGAGAAGAAATCCACCTCGCGCGCCAATCGATCGGCCATGATGATCGCGCCGGGCACCTCCATCATGATGCCGACCGGGACCTCGGCGTCGAACGGGACGCCCTCGGCTTCGAGCTCGCGCGCCACGTCGCGGATCAGCTCCCGCGCCTGCCGGACCTCTTCCAAGGAACTGACCATCGGCAACAGGAGACGAACCTTGCCGTGTGCAGCCGCCCGGAGGATCCCACGCAGCTGCAGTCGGAACGGCTCCCGCATCCTGAGG
>JAPUIN010000123.1 GCA_027297005.1 Acidobacteriota bacterium | reverse complement strand
GACGTGCGTGCCGAGGTACTGGCGGGCCAATTCCAGGCAGTGCCACAGGCAGGTGGCGCATCCAATCCGGCGGGCCCGGCGAGCAAGGTCGGTCCACGCGATCTCCTCGCGGAAGCGCCGGATGAATCGGTCGATATCGATGAGCCAGACGAGTGCGGTGAACAGATGGAGGATGCCCGCGTGATAGGCCAGATACAATAGATGATCCGTCGGATCGAGGCTCAGGATTCTCTCGCCCGCCCGGCTCTCGAATGTCCGCCGCCTCTCCCACATCTCCGCCTCAGCAAAGTCCACGACACCGCGCAGGCGGGCCCCCTGTGTGAGATCGCATCGGAGCTCGACGGCATGCCCGGCCGGGCTGCGAAAGTGGGACGCTCCGCCAGGGGCGGCATCCCGCCCGCTCGGGTCCTCGCACTGATAACCGGCCTGGCGGAGGGCTGCCGCCGCCCGAGGCAGATCTTCCCGCCGCAACAGCAGATCAAAATCGGACATTGGGCGCTGAGCGAAATCCTCATAGACGCATGAAGCGAGGAAGGCACCCTTCAGGAGAACCACATCCATCCCCGCGACCTTAAGGATTTTCAGGACAGCCTTCAGCTCTGACTCGCGGATCAGGGCTTGCGCGGCGAGCGCGGTCTCAGCCGTGGCGAGCTTTGCCCTGAGCGGGGCCGGCAGGTCGCTGCCCATCTCGAGCAGAGCCGGAAGGATCTCACCGAGAGCGTTATGGATGTGGGCCGCGTCGATGGTGCTCTGCAGCGCGATGGGGTCCGGCCGTTGGAAGGAGGGCGTGTCGTCCGGGATCACACGGGCGAGGCGGCAGACGAATTCGAGGCCGCGCGGCGTTCCCTGTGTAGGACCGACCAAGAGAAGAGAGCCTCTATTATATGACCGAGCAACCGGGGGTGAAGAACATGCCCATGCACATCACCACCCCGTTCATCACCGGCGGCGGCGGAGTGCACACATGGGCCGCGAACACGGCGCTCGAGTAGGAAACGAGGATGGGAGTCGCGTAGGCCGCCGTCTTCAACGCCGTTTTCAAGAACTTTCGGCGGCTGCGAAGCGCTCCCAGATCATCCCCTGCACGTGTCCTGGTGGATCGGCTCATTGTGTTGGTCCCCCTCGAGTCATCATAATTCTCCCGCGACCGTCGAAAGGGCCGGAATCGCCCGGACGACCGTGGCGAGGGCATCCTTCTCATCTTCGAACAGGAGCGGGTGTTTCTTGACGAGGGCGGATGCGATCCGTCCGTAGGTGGCCTCCGTCCCCATCTCCATCAGCATCGTCAGCAACACCCGACTTCGAGGCCCGAGTCTGCCCTTCATGCTTTCCGGCCCGCGTGCCAACGATTTCTCGGAAAAAGGCGCACCCGCGAAGGTGTTCCCCTCCCGGAACTCTGTCCCCGCAATCACTCCCCAGCGCTGCACGAAGTGCGACGTTCCACCGGAAAAGATCAGGTCCATCGCCAGCCTCAGATCCTGGCCCCTCCTCACCCTGAGCGGTTCGGCGAACGGATGGAAGTCCTGACACCAGACGGTCGGCGGACGCAGTGGTGAGCAGGAGAGCCGGACACCGGGTGCCAGATCGAACTCCATCCATCCCACGAGACCGTGAACGACCCCATTGCGGCGCACCCGGCTCCTGTCGGTGAAGCGGAAGCCGAGATCCCGGCTCTCCCCGAGACGGATCCGCGCGCATCGGCGAGGCGATGTGAGCAAGTGTCGCCCGGAAACCTCGGTGCCTATCGGCTGGTTCATCACCAGTCGGCGGGTCTCGCTGAAATCAAGACCCAACACCCTGTCTCGCTGCTTGCGGAGCAGGTCGAGCTGGCGGTAGAGCCTCGGGTTCTCCCCGGCGGCCAGGAAAAGATCGACCCCCCGGGGGATGAGGCGACCGGATGGCTTCAAATAGCGCTCGCGGATGTCCATCAGGAGATCGGGCAGACCGCTCGAGAAGAAAAAGCTCGAGTAGTCTTCGAAGATCGCCACATCCGCCCGTTCGGGGAGTTCCACATCCGTTGAATATCCCTGCAGAAACTTCACCCGATCGGCCAGACCGTTCTGTTCCGCCAGACACTCTCCCAGCCTGCAGATCTCCGGGTCGGTCTCGATCGCGTAGACGCGGCGAGCCCCGGCTTGCGCGGCGAACAGGGAATAGGTCCCGAGCCCGGCCCCGACCTCCACGACGACGTCGCCCGGGCGAACGGTTGCATGGATCGCCCGATGGAAGGCCTTCACCCGCGGGCGATCCGCCAGCATCTGCCTGTAGAAAGGGATATTCATGCCATCCTCCGTCCCGCCAGGAGCCGCTCGATGGCGTCGAAGCCTCGACGCAGGTCACCGAACCGCAGTTCGTAGGCGCGGCACTGGCGTGCCAGGGCCGCCACACCGCTCAGCGCGGCGCCGGTGTTCTGGTAGAAGGTAAAGATGCAGGGAAGCAGGCGTCCCACCGCATCGAGCTCACTCACCGGGGTGATCTTCGTCACCGAGCCCTTACGAAAACGGGGGAAGATCAGCCAGCGACACGGCGCGGGGGAGCCGAGGTAGTTCGGCTCGATCTCGCGAGGGTTCACGTACCAGACCATGACTGACCGCCCGACCTTCTGCGGGCTCCGGGACCGATAGAGGCCGCGGAGATGGGGGAACAGGCGCATCCCCGGCTCCTTGACCACGAGACAGCGAGGGTGGGCCAGCAGCCTGTTCTTCGCGGGATCGACGATGAGGATCTCGTCGCTGTAAATCTGGGCTCCCCGGTAGAGTGCTTCGAGCGTGAGGCTCGTCTTGCCGGCACCGTGTGCTCCCGGCAACAGGACGGCATCCTTGCCGTAGCGGAACCCGCCGCCGTGCAGGTGAAGTTTGTCCGGGCTGGAGTCGAGGATGTCGTAGGTAATCCACCATTCCAGCGGCACGAGAAGACGAGAGGCGTGGCGCGCTCGCCGGAGCAATCGGCGGGAAGAGAATGCGGCGACAGTGCCTCCCGGTTCGCGCACCAGTCGATAGAGGGGTGCTTTGCCATCCCCTCCCGACCATTCGGAGTTCGGGTAGATGGCGTCACAGATAGAGAAGAGCTCGGCGTCGTCGCCGCGTATCCTGAAGGAGTAGTCACCAACGCGTCGATGCGTGACGAAGGCCCCGCGGTGGCTAGACAAGGAGGTTCTTCGCACGGAAATCGTTCAGCACCGTCTGCGTATCCCGCTGCGCATCGCCGAGCGGGACCCGGCACGCGTCGGCCACCTCGGCAGCAATGAGCGCGACATCCATCTCCCCATCGCAGCAGGACCAGATGTATGCGGCGGTCAGGTTCAGGGCGTGGATTTCACTCATGCCCGGATGGTAGAGCAGGCACCCGGTTCTGAGCTCTCGGTAAAGAATGCTGGGATTGGCGCGGGGGCGCGCCGTTTTGCGAGTTGTGGCTCTGGAACGACCCTTCGCCCCGGCCGCTTTGTCTGCCACTCTGGTCATCGGAGACTCGCTTCCTCGATCCCCCGGGTCTGGGCTGCGGCCGAACCGTGTGAAGTCTGCGCGGGCTCGATCGCGGACAAACCAGCGCCGCATGATCCGGCCACGGGCCAATATAATTGGCATGCAGGGAAGTGCAAGGCGGGATGCCGAGCCCGCGGCTGGCCTCGCTGGAGAATCAGCCTCCGGCCGTGACAGTCAACGGGTCTGGCCGACCGTCGGGGGCGTCTTTAATTTCGGGGGGTCATTAATAAGGATGGTCCCGGGGTCCCGTCACGCTCCATGAGGGACGCTCAGAAGCCTGAGGGCGCAACCTGTGTGGCCTTGTCAGTGAGGTGAGCTCTTTCGCCCGACGACCACCGCGGTCCGTTGCCTGAAATACAGGTCAGAGTTCCTCCTGGTCGGAGACAGCCCTGTCCTGGCGCGACCGTTCAGTTCCTCGTTGAGTGCGTGGAGAATCGCCTCTTGATCTATCTGCGGTGTCAATGAGAAGTCCAGCCAGCTCACGACCGATTCCTCGACATCTCGGCTCCTTGCCGAGATCGCCTCCATCCCGAACAGGCGATAAAGCGACTGGAGCTCCGCGAGCTCGAGACACCGCGTGTGAGATCGATCGCACAGCCATTCGTAGTAATTGTACACCGTCGCAGTCGACGTCTCCGGCACGACGATGTCGACAACGATGAGATGACCGCCTGTCTTGCAGACCCGGGTCATTTCCGCTAACACCGGCTTGGGGTCGGCAAAGTGATGGAACGCATAACGGGACGCAACGATGTCAAATGTTCCGCTCTTGAACGGTAATTCCTCCACGACTCCTTTCTGAAATGTGATATTCGCGATGCCATGCTGCTGCACGAAACTTTTCCCCTTCTCCAGCATCGCGTCCGTCGCATCAAGTCCTACGACGCTCGATACGTGTGGAGCAAGTGCACGGGCAAACTCACCCGTCCCGGTCGCCACATCGAGGGCTGTCGCCTCTCCTGACATGGGGAGATCGGCCAACATCCACGCGAGATCTTCTTCATCAGCGTAGGTGTCACCCCTGCTCGAGAATCCCTTCGCCTGGCCTTCAAATGCTTTCTGGTTTCTGTGCAATGTATATTTCTGCATTCCGATCACCGCCCCTGGATCGAGAAGTCCGTTTCGCAGTTCGACGGCCGGATCGGAGACGTTCCCCGACGTCCAGTGCGTCGTGATCAAGGCCGAGGCGGCTCCCCCGGAACGGGGAAGCCGCGGTCGCGCATGAGCGCCTCGATCCGGGCGTCGCGCCCGCGGAAAGCCCGGTAGGCGTCCGCCGGATCGATCGAGTTGCGCACGGCAAACAGGTTATCCACCAACTTCTTCGCCAGCGCCTTGTCATAGAAGCCGCCCGGCGCCTCCTGGAACGCCTCCGCCGCATCCGAAGTGAGCACATCGGCCCACATGTAGCCATAGTAGCCGGCGGAGTAGCTCTCGCCGGAGAAGATGTGACCGAAATGGGGGCTGCGGTGCCGCATGACGATCTCGTCCGGCATGTTCAGGTCGGCCAGCGCCTCACGCTCGAATGCGTCGGGGTCGAGCCCCGCCGGGTCGATCATGTGATACTTCATATCCATCAGGGCGGAGGCGAGATACTCCGTCGTCGCGAACCCCTGATTAAACGTCGCCGCCTTCTTGATCTTCACGACGAGCGCGTCCGGGATCGGTTGACCCGTCTCGTGGTGAAGCAGGTAGGTGTCGATCACCTCGTCGGTCAAGAGCCAGCGCTCCAGCAGTTGTGACTGGAACTCCGTGTAGTCCCGCACCCCGCTGTTGAGGGTCGGGTAATCGACTCTCGACGAAAGGTAATGCAGAGCGTGACCGAACTCGTGGAACAGCGTCTCGGCGTCGCTCCAGGAGATGAGCACCGGCTCGCCGGGTGTGCCCTTGATGAAGTTCGAGTTGTTCGAGGCGAGTGCCGTCACCTGGCCGTCAAACGTCTCGTGGCTGCGGTAGGCGGTGGCCCAGGCGCCCGAGCGCTTGCCGGGACGCGCATATGGGTCGAGGTACCAGAGGCCGATATGGTCACCGGATGTTTTGTCGGTGACCTCCCAGACCTTCACGTCCTCGTGGAAAATGGGGACCGAGCCTCCAGGGACCGGCGTGAACGCGAGGTTGAACAGCTCGCCGGCGACGAAGAACATCGCTTCGCGCAGCTTGTCGAGCTGCATATACTGCTTCACCTCGTCGGAATCGAGGTCGTATCTGGCCTGGCGGACCTTTTCCGCGTAATAGCGATAATCCCACGGCACGATCGTGATGCCGGCCTCCTCTTCGTCGGCGATCGCCTGCATATCGCTAACCTCTTCCTTGACGCGCGCCAGAGCGGCGGGCCATACCTTCCTCATCAGGTCAAGCGCGCGGCGGGGCGTTTTGGCCATCCGGTTCTCGATCTGCCACTGGGCGAAGTTCTGATACCCCAGCAGCCCAACGCGCTCGTGGCGCAGCTTCAAGGTTTCGGTGATCAGGGCGTTGTTGTCGTGGTCGTCGCCGTTGTCGCCGCGGGAATAGTAGGTCCGCCACACCTTCTCCCGTAGTGCGCGCTCATTTGAGAACGTCAGGAAGGGATCCATCGATGAACGCGTGTTCGTGACGGCATATTCCCCCTCGCGCCCCCGCTCGGCGGCGGCGGCCGCGGCGGCCTGGACGAATGAATCCGGCAGGCCGCCCAACTGATCCTTCGTGAAGTAGTGGACGTACGCCTCCTCATCGGCGAGGACATTGTTGCCGAACTGCGTCTGAATCTCGGCGAGCCGCTTGTTGATCGCAGCGTGCCCTTCCCTCGCCTCGCCTTCCAGTGTTGCCCCGTTGCGGGCGAAACGGTCGTGGACCAGCCAGATGAGACGCTGCTGGTCGGACCGGAGCGATGCCAGCTCCTCCCCCTCGTACACTGCCTTGATCCGCGCAAAGAGAGCCTGATTCTGCGTGATCCTCGAGCGATACTCCGCCAACCTGGGGACCATCTCCCCCTGAATCTCCCGGAACTCCGGCGTCGAGCGGTTCGCGCTCCAGATGCCCCAATAGACGTAGACGCGGTCAATATCACGCCCGGTGCGCTCCATCGCGACGATCGTGTTCTCGAACGTCGGTGGTTCGGGGTCGTTCGCAATGGCGTCGATCTCCTCGAGGTGTTTCGCCATCCCCGCCTCGAGGGCCGGCTTCAGGGCGTCGAGGTCCATGCTGTCGAATGCCGGCACCCCGCTATACAGTCCGGTCCATTCCGCCAACAGGACATTGCTCAACAGCGTGGTGTCGATCCCGGCGTTCTTCATGTCCATCGGTTTCTCCGAGCAGGCCGCGACCAGAGCGATTGCGGTGAGGCAGGCGAGCTTCGGCAGATGTCTGCACATAGGCTGAACCCCTCGTTGAGATGAGTGGCGGAGATTCTATCAACTCTTGCACAACCGGAGGGATCATGCCGTCAATAAGGCAGAGGGCTCCATCCGCCCCGCCCGGACCCGGTCCGGCGAGGCGGATGGAGCTTCGGGATCGCGAGTCGACGCGATCGGCGGGCTATTCCCTGGTCTCGAATTCGCGCTCGGAGATCGTCTGGTTGCCGCTCGCCTCGATCGCCAGCACCTCAAACTTGTACGCGGTGCCGGGCTGCATGAACTCCGGTGGCACCGTGACGCTGGTGGTCGTCGGTCCGAGGTCGGCCGTGAAGACCCGGAGGCTCGGCTCCTCGCGCTCGACGATGACCGCGTAGCTGACGATCCTGCTTCCCGGTGGGTCCGGGACGAGTTGCCACGCGATGACGGTGTGCTCGGGATCGATCGAATCATCCCCCTCGACCGGTGAGACGAGCAGCGGGCCGGCGGGGAGGGCGTGCGTCAACGTTGCCTTCCCCACGAGAGCCACTCCTTCCGTCGTCCGACCCCGGAATTTGTAATGCCCCTCCGGAAAGAGGGCGAGCAGTTCCGCGAGCGACTGTTCGTCGAACAATGGCTCGGCGCTCTCGAAGAACAGCTCGGTGATCCCCTGGATCCCGACACTGCCTGTGGCCGCGAAGTCGAGAATCTTGTTCCCGTTCGGATCGAAGACCATCATTCTGTCCCAGCCTTCCCCGTCGAGGAAGATCTGAATACCGGCGTCACCATCAGTGTCGTTGATCTCGAAGTAGATCGCCGTCGCCGATAGTTTCTTGGCCGATGCTTCCGGCGCGGCCAGCCCGAAGCCCAGCATGACAGCCGCCGCAGTGGCGATCCATCCCGTCGTTCGTTTCATCCGGTCTCCTCCTTTGAGTTTTTCGGGAGCCGAGTGATCCGGGAGGGGACCCCGCACCCGCGCCCCTCTGGAGTAAGAGGATCCGTGGGGCTCAAATCCTTCGCGCGAACGCGGTTTTTCTCAAGCCCCTGTCGGGTGGCGGCGTTTCCTCAGAGCGCGATCCCCTGTATCCGCTCGTTGAACTTTCGACCCGCCGGCACTAGGTTGATCTCGAGATGAATCGCCTCATCGTGCTCCCGATCATGGCCGTTGGATTGCTCCTCGGGTGCGGGTCGCTTCAGGATGGCTCAGCGATGCGCAAAGCGCGCGAGACCTCGGCGTTCGCGGAGCTCAAGAAGTTCGGCACCGCCCAGAACATCGTCATGATCGAGAATGGCCGCTTCGCGCGCAGCCTCGAGGAGCTTCAGAGCTTCGGCGGGGGGCTGATTGCCCCGGCCATGGTGCAGGCCTCGCCTCGGGCGTCGCCCCCGCACGCTCTCAACGGATTTTTCTTCTCAGAGATCGTGCCCCGGACATCATCGCAGACCGGGCTCGCGGCCTATCCTGCGACCATAGGGAAGACCGGAGACAAGATCATCATGATCCTGATCGACGAGGACGCCGGGCCCCAGCCGACGGAAGGGCGCCCCATCAGCGGCGATAATTCGAGAATATTCATTGCGCAGGCGAAGGATGTCAGACTGCCAATCACCCGCTGGCCTTCGGAGGCGGACCTCAAGGCGAACTGGCATGAGATCCGCCGGCGCAACCCGGTGGAAGGGATGAGAGAAGCCGAGCGGATATTCGCAGATTTAATGGCCGGCAAGGCCCCCAAGAGGGACCCTGTCTTCGGCGACTAGGCCGATCTCCAATCCGCCATCGGGGAATCCCCTACGCGAGCAGTTTCCGGCAGGTGACCCTCACGAACATTTTTCCGAACGACAAATTTTGACGCGGTCGGATCCGATCATTTCATCGGACGAATACCCCGAGATCGTTGACAGGCGCCCCAGGACCCATATCTTTTTAAGTCGTGGGTCACGAGTCGGTGATAGGGCGCCGCCACGTGGACGCACAGTTCAAAGTCCCGGGGAGAGCATTATGTCGCCGATGGATCTGTTGAAACTATTCCTGTTGAGCGAGGTCGTCTGGATCTTTGCGTTGTTCCTCGGGTTGTCCATCACCAGAATCCATTTCACGATTCCCCGTCTCTTGATCATCGCAACCGTTCCGACCCTGATCGTGTTGATTCCGTTGCCGTTTATCCTGAAGCTGCTCGGACCGGCCGTCGTCACGTACGTTCTCATCGTCAAGCTGACCGATGCGAAGCTGTTTCCCGACGCCGTCCTGGCGGTCATGGCCTCGAACGTTTCGTACGTTCTGTTGGGAATCTGGGTCGTCTCTCGGTTCGCTTAATACCAGGGTAGGATCCGACCCCGTGCGGCCTCATCGTTAGAATCGCGCCGCACATGGAGTCCGAGCATTCGGGGTCTCCCGTCTGCGTCGGCCTGTGCGTAGAATCCCGCTCTTTGTCTGAAATCGACTCGATCAGGCCCCATCCCGGGCCTCGCATCCGTTGCCTGACCCCCCTGCAGTCATTAGGTTAGATAAGTAGACAAGTGTCCGCGAACGGCCCCCAGACGGGCCGGCCGGGGAGGGTGCGCGTTTGTTTTCATGGGAGCAGGGGACCGGTCGATTCCTCGATGGCATCGGTCTCCGCAGCATCAGAAGCAAGATCATCGTCTTCGCCCTGTCGGCCACGCTGATCCCGTCGGTCACGATGGGCTGGCTCTCCTACAGGAATAACCGGCGGGCGATCGACGAGAAGATCGTGCAGGAGCTGACCAGCCTGACCTCCCATGCCTCCCGCGAGCTGGAGCTGTGGCTGATCGAGCGACGCTACGAGATGAAGGTCTTCTCGAGCTCCTACGAAATCTCGGAAAACCTCGAAAAGCTGAACCGCAGCGAGACGGTCGAGCCGGCCCGCGCCACGGCTCTCCAGCGCGTCGCGGGATACCTCGAGTCGGTCGG